>JAHIQC010000285.1 GCA_018902765.1 Actinomycetota bacterium
GAACCAGCGTGATGACCTGGAACATAGGCATGTAGAGTGCGATGACCATACCGCCGACGATGACGCCGAGTGTCGCCATCATGATCGGCTCGATGATCGAGGTGAGACCATCCACCGCCGTCGAGACCTCTTCGTCGTAGAAGTCCGCAATCTTGTTAAGCATCGCGTCAAGCGCACCAGTCTCCTCGCCGACCGCAATCATCTGCACGAGCATCGACGGGAAGATAGACGACTCGCTCAAGGGCTTGGCGATGGTCTCGCCTTCCTTGATCGCGGACCTCGCGCCCTTGACGGCCTTGGCGACCACTTCATTGCCTGCCGTGTCAGCCACGATGTCGAGAGCCGACAGAATGGGCACCCCGGCGGCGATCAGTGTTCCGAATGTCCGCGTGAACTTAGCTAGCGCGATCTTCTGGACCATTGTCCCGAAGACCGGCATACGCAGCTTCACGCCGTCCCACATATAGCGTCCTGAAACGGTCTTGACCCAATATTTGAACGCGAAATAGAGGCCGACCGCGATGAATAGCGCGATGACGCCCCTGATACTGGATACAAAGGCGGAAATATCTACGAGCAGCTGAGTAGGCGCAGGAAGTGTGCCCCCCATATCGTTGAACATGCCTTCGAACGTGGGAACAACGAAGACCATCATCGCAGCCAGTACGATCAGCACCAATGCGCCCATGGCTACCGGATACGTCATCGCGGACTTTATCTTGCCCTTGAGCGCAGCCTCTGCCTCGAAGTGATCCGCGACCCTGACCAGGACCTCGTCGAGAACACCGCCGGTCTCACCGGCCCTGACCATGTTGACGAAGATCGGAGGGAAGATCTTCGGGTGGCGTGACATGGAATCAGAAAGCGACTGCCCGGATTCCACGTCCTTGGCGACCTGCTGGATTACGTTCCTGAGTCCAACGCTCTCAGTCTGCTGAGCAAGGATCGACAGGCATTTCGTAAGCGAGAGGCCCGCATTGATCATCGTTGCGAACTGCCGTGCGAAGATGACGACGTCTTTGGTCTTGACCCCGGTGCCGAAGCTGATGTTACTGAGCGCGGCTAGGCCACCTTGCTGATTGACCTCGAGGATGATGTAGCCCATCTCCCGAAGCTTCGCGCTGACGGCATCGCGGCTCTCACCGTCAACCGCGCCCTTTACGATACGACCGCTCTTGTCGCGGACCGAGTAGTTGAAAGTCGCCATGGTACAGGACTCCTTTGTTGCGAATCAGCGTGTCTTGTCCAGCAATGTCATCAATACCGCAGGGTCGACCGCGCGCTGCATCGCGGTGTCTAGGGTAATGATACCTTGCTTGTACATATCGGCTAGAGATGCGTCCATCGTTACCATTCCGTACTGAGTGCCGGTTTGCATGGCCGTCATCAACTGATGTGCTTTGCCCTCGCGAATCAGATTTCGAATCGCGGGCGTCGGGATCAGGACCTCGCATGCGACCGCCCTGGACCGGCCATCGGCCGCGGGGAGAAGTTGCTGGCTGACGACACCCTGCAACGTGCCGGCAAGCTGAACGCGAATCTGCGCCTGCTGCGACGGGGGAAACACATCGATGATCCGGTCGACCGTTTGCGACGCATCCTGTGTGTGCAAGGTCGCAAATACCAGATGTCCCGTCTCGGCAGCTGTGAGCGCCGCTGCAACAGTCTCAAGATCGCGCATCTCTCCGATCAGGATGACGTCGGGATCCTGTCGCAACACGTGCTTCAAGGCGCTTCCGAACGACTTCGTGTCTGAGTTCACTTCTCGCTGATTAACCACTGAGCGTTTGTGGCTGTGCAGATACTCAATCGGGTCCTCGATGGTCATCACGTGTTCGGCGCGGGTGGAGTTGATGCGGTCGATCATCGCCGCAATCGTGGTCGATTTCCCGCAACCGGTGGGACCAGTGATGAGCACGAAGCCGCGCGTCTTGTCCGCCAACGAGGCTACAACATCCGGTAGGCCGAGTTCGGCTATGGTCCTGATGGACAAGGGTATGAGCCGGAAGGCCGCCCCCAAGCTCGTGCGCTGATAGTAGGCGTTGACCCGAAAACGAACACCATGACCTGGGATGGCATAGGCAAAATCCGTCTCAAGATCCTCTTCTAGGGCGGTGCGCCGCTCATCGGACATAACCGAGAAGATGAGATCTTGAGTATCACGCTTCGTGAGCACCGGGGTGTTCTCGATCGGCATCAAGTCCCCATGCAGCCTCATCATCGGAGGCACCCCAACAGTGATATGCAAGTCCGAGCCACCACGTTGCACGACGATTTCCAGCAACTCATTCATATCCAGCACGAACGACGCCCCCCTCCAAGCACCGCCATGCGACTATACGATGACGCGCAATATCTCCTCGATGGAGGTCTGGCCCATTCGCACCTTCTCTAGCCCGTCTTGCTTCAACGTGAGCATTCCTTCGGCGATAGCCACCCGCTTGATCTCCTCGGCGGTCGCACCATCTACGGTCAGACGACTTATCTCCTCTGAGA
>JAHIQC010000286.1 GCA_018902765.1 Actinomycetota bacterium
ACAGTTGTTCGTGAGGCCCTTCTTCACCGCGTCTGCGCCCGAAGGATCGGTGCGCTTCAGTACGAGCGCGGTCTGGGTGCTGGACACGCCGCGCGTCTCTGCATGCAGGTTCGTGGCGAACGTATCGGTAATCTGCTTGTGGCACGGCGCGCAGACGGACTTCGCATACTTGGACGAAGGCAAAGGCTCCATGCCGTCGTGTGCCTCTGCGCGCGTCTTGGCGAACTTCACGCCGTTGTGGCAATAGCGGCAGTCCATCTTGCCGTGGACGGTCTCGAAGAACTCGGGTGAGACGAGCGCGGCGATGTCGGCCTCCAACGGAGGCAGCGAACCACCTCAACCCTCGCCTTCGCTCTCGGCCTTCTCCTTGACGGGCTTGGGATCCGCGGTCAGATCCGCCTGGAGCAGGTCCCGGTCCGTATGGCAGTCGATACATGAGTACTCGCCCTCGTCAGCCACGACCGACTCTGTCGAACAGCCACTCAGCACGAATGTCGCGAGCACAACGGTCGCGAGCAAGCCGACGAGTGCCAGACCCCGCCTAGCGGTGTTGATCGTCATGGCTACTCACCCCCCTTTTCGTTCACGAACAGTGGGTTGGCGTTCGTATGCGCCGAGTCGCGGTGGCAGACACCGCACGGCGCGTCTTTGGTGGGGTGGTCCTTTGGTAGCTCGGCCCAGTCCTTTTCATGGCAGGCGAGACAGCGCGCAACCGGCACCGTGCCGCGAATATCGCTTGTCTCGGGTCCTTGGGTGAGATGCACGTATGCCTCTTCGATGCCTCCGATATGGGCCACGAACTCGCCCGGCAGCCCGGCATCCGCATGGCAGTCCATGCACTCCGCTTCTTCGGCGTGCGCAGAGTCGCGCCATCCGTCGACCGCCGGGCTGATCTCGTGACACGACCCGCAGAACCCTGGCGTGGACGTGTATGTCCAGGCCCCGAGCCCTACAGCGCACAACGCCACGACTACACCTAGCCCTGTCAGCAGACGCATGTACTTGGTCTTGCTGGGCCGGGCCTTGTCGAGGCCCGCCGTCTTGTCCTTTGCCACTACAGCCATCTCCTTGTCGGCATGGCGAGGCCGAAGCCGCTCGCGCGCACCCTTGCCAGGGCTGCAGCGTCTTGCTCGTAGAACGCTTCGGGTCTTTGTGTTCCGGGGTCGCTGTTCGCGCCACTCCGGCGGAAGGAAACCGAATCCAGCCCGCAAGGGCTATCTCAGAGTCCTAAACGTATTCGCTACGTTCACTTAAGAAGTCTACCACTTCCTGAAGAAAGTTTAACCGAAGTGTGATGAGTGACCAAACATCGCCCTCTTCTCTAGTGGTTGTGGGACGCCTCCGGACTGCGCTGAAATACTACGCCGGGAGCGATTCTCGGGAAGACAACGAAGCAGGCCGAGGAGCGGATTCGCTTCTCGGCCTGCAAGTGTTCTATGGCGGGAGTGACGGGGCTCGAACCCGCGACCTCTGGCTTGACAGGCCAGCGCTCTAACCAACTGAGCTACACCCCCGTGTCTACGTGCGACACAGCGGACGTATTGTAGCGACCCCGCTTCGCGATGTAAACACACGCGTTCGGAGTTTGTGCGTTCGGAGTTGCGGAGCTGTCCCTCCGCGGAGTTTCCCTACCATCCATGGCGGGAAACATCGTAATGTCGTCTGTACGCCGGGGGGGGGAACCATGACCGACGAACATACTTCGGCGGCAGGCTCCGACGCTGTCGAGCGCGAACCCGCGAACGCCGAGCCCACATCGCTCGGTCTGGCGAGGGTGGCGAGCACGCTCATGCAGGTTCAAGCGGATGCGGCCGACAGCCTGCTCGCCTCGCAGATCGAGGTAGCCGAACTGCTGCGGTCGAGCAACGTGGATGGCGCGACGACACTGCTCGAGAGCCAGGACAAGGCAGCTCGGGTCCTGCTGGCCTCGCAGTCAGCCGTGGCCGAACTACTGAAGGTGCACGATGTCCAAGGTGCCCTGACTCTGCTGGAGAGCAACGACGGAGCGGCGAGGGGCCTGCTGACCGCCCAATCCGCGGTGGCTGAACTCCTGCGTTCGCACAATCTGGAAGTGGCAACCACGCTGCTGGAGAGGCATAGCCACGCAGCGACAACCCTGCTCGCGGCGCAGTCCGCCGTGGCCGAGTTGCTGAAATCGCACGAGGGCGAGAGTGCGTCGAGCCTATTGGAGGGCCAGGATGAAGCGGCTGAGACCCTGCTCGCGACTCAGTCAGTCCTGGCAGAACTGCTGAAGTCGCACAACGTCGAAGTTGCGACGACACTTCTGGAGAACCAGGAAGAGGCGGCTCGCACGCTCCTTGTGGCCCAGTCCGCGCTGTCTGACCTCCTGCGTACGAGAGACGTGAGGGGTGCACGCAGTCTTCTGGTGAGCCAGGAAGAGGCGGCTCGTACGCTCCTTGTGGCCCAGTCCGCTGTGGCCGAACTCCTGCGCTCCCACAACGTGGAGATGGAGACTGTAACGGCGCTGAACACGGAGCTGGAGCGAATCGTCGAGGAGCGCAACCAGAGCCTGACCCACACCAACATCGACCTTACAAAGGCGACTCTGGCTAAGAGCACCTTCCTCGCCTCGATGAGCCATGAACTTCGCACGCCCCTGAACGCGATCATCGGTTTCTCTGGGTTGCTCGCAAACGGCATGGTCGGGAACCTCGAACCCGAACAGGAGAAGCAGGTCAAGATGATCAACGATGCGGGCCACCACCTGCTCAAGCTTGTGAACGAGGTGCTCGACCTGTCCGCAGTCGAAGCGGGCCACACCAGCATCCAGCGTAAACCCGTCGATATCAGCGCCAGCATTCGCAGGATCGTGGACTCGGTCTCGCCCCTGGCGGCGGAGAGAGGTCTTGAGCTGAGCTTCGAGGTCGCTCCAGGAGCCGAACGAATGGGGACAGACCACCTTCGTTTGGAACAAGTGCTCTTCAACCTCTTAGGCAATGCGATCAAGTACACGGATTCGGGCTCAATACGAATCAGCGTCCACCGGACAGACGATGATGTCGTGTTCGCCGTTGCGGACACAGGGCGGGGAATTGCCACCGAGCATCTCGCGCAGGTGTTCGATGACTTCTATCAGGTCGCCGACGGCGTGACCGAGCTGGCCGAGGGCGCCGGTCTCGGGCTGACAGTCTCAAAGCGGCTCGTGGAGCTCATGGGCGGGACGCTGAGCGCGACGAGCACCCATGGTGTAGGGTCCGTCTTCACCGTCTGCCTGCCTGTAGAAGCTGGCCCGCAGATCCCGTAGATATGCTGGGTCCGACTCAGGTCAATGCGCCGCAAAGCGCCGCTCCCGGGTACAATCACTCACGAACCGTACGCCCCGCCGAGGAGTCCGCCCTATGTCAGAGCCCATCACCCGTTCCCACAAGGTCGTCCACTTGGCCACGAAGGGCAAGCAGGTCATCGCCGGGGTGCTCCTGGCCCTCATGTTCCTCGTGGTGGCCGTTGCCAC
>JAHIQC010000287.1 GCA_018902765.1 Actinomycetota bacterium
CCGGTGACGCCAAGTAGCGTCTGGTGACCCAGCCGCCGCTCGATACCGTCGGTGAGCTGCGTGATCGCTACCGGCTGATCTCCGGCCGGTTCGAAGTCGGAAACGATGCTAAAGGGGCGGCCTTCGAAGTGCTTCCCTTGGTCACCGCCGATAGGTTCGCCGGTTCGCTCCTGGCTCATCGACTCGCTCCATTCGAAAAGACGTCGGGATACAGGCGCTCGTACACATCCCGCGCACGCATGACCCGCAGCACGTAGTGGCGCGTTTCCGGGAACTCGATGGTCTCTCTGATATCGCCGCCGGGCTCGACCCATTCATCAACATTGCCGATTCCCGCGTTGTAGGCCGCGATTGCGGTCTCCATCTCATGGTAACGCTCCACAAGATAGCGGATGTACGCGGTGCCGAACTCGATGTTGACCGCCGGATCAGACAGATCATCGGGGTCGAATCGCTCATCGACGAAACCTTCACGGCTCAGCTCCTGCGCGGTGGCGGGTAGAACCTGCATCAGGCCCACGGCGCCGGCTTTCGACACGATCTGGGGGCGCCATGCGCTCTCAGCGTCGATGATGGCCACAACAACATACGGGTTGAGATCGTGACGCGACGACGATTCAGCGACAGCAGCGCGATACTCGACCGGCATGGGGTAGTACAGGCGCTGCCAGAACGCTGGACCCCGAAGGAAGAGCCACGAGAGCAGTGCCAGTCCCACCACAGCAGCGATCACTGCGATTCGCACAAAGAGCACGAGGCGGTCACGCGTCAAGCGGTGCCACCTCGTCCCAGTAAGCCGCCAACTTGCCGAGGAACTCCTCGCGAGTCCCCGTGTTCCTGATGACGTGTTGAGCCAGGACGGCGCGCTCTTCATCGGTAGCCTGTCTTGCTATGCGCCTGCTCGCATCCAGTGTCTCGCGTCCGGCCTCAACGCAACGTCGTAAGCGCAGTTCGACTGGCGCTTCGATGGCAAGGACGGTATCGGCGACGTCGGCGAATATCGGCGCCTTGGCCAGTAGGGGCACTTCGAGCACGACCACCCTTGGTGGCTGCTCAAGCAAGCGCATGCTGGTGATGCCTTCAACGACCTCTCTGAGAACCACTGGATGCACGAGCTTGTTGAGAGCCATCAGCGTGTCATCATCCGCGAAGACAAGGTGGGCTAGGGCGCCGCGGTCGACAGTTCCGTCCGGCCGCAGGACTTCAGGCCCGAATCTCTCGAGCAACCGATCGTAGGCCGGTCCGCCAGGCGCTATAACCTGGTGAGCAATGTCGTCCAAGTCGAGCACGATTGCACCGCGCGAGCGAAAGTACTCACTGGCGAACGACTTGCCCGCGCCTATCCCGCCGGTCACAGCAATCACATACATCCCGAGCGTCCCCTCTTAAGAAGTGGGGCCGAGCAGCGCTTATGCGCCGCCCGGCCTCACGATCAGTCGTTCGATGACGCCTGAGTGGATTCTACCCCTCGGAGTCGTCCGCCTCATCAGCGGCTTCCTCGGCGACCTCAACCTCGGCCTCTACGACGGCTTCCTCGGCTACCTCGACCTCGACGGTCTCCTCGGCTACCTCTTCGGCAACTTCGACCTCAGCTGTCTCCTCGGCTACCTCCTCGGCAACTTCGACCTCGACGGCCTCCTCAGCGACAGCCTCCTCGGCGGTCTCGTCGGCGGCTACCTCGGCGGTCTCGTCGGCGGCTACCTCGGCGGTCTCGTCGGCGGCTTCTTCACCTTCGGGAAGCTCGCGCTCGGGAACGATGATCTCGATGCCAAGAGCCTCGGCAGCAGCGCGCATCGAAAGCGAGATGCGGCGACGGTCAAGGTCGACGTCCATGACCTTGATGTGGACCTCGTCGCCAACTGCGGCGACCTGGTCCGGCGTCTCGACGTGACCCTTGGCCATCTCGGAGATGTGCACGAGGCCCTCGACGCCATCGCCCAGCTCGACGAACGCGCCGAACGGGACGAGCTTGGTGACCTTACCCTCGAGCAGCGAGCCCACGGGGAAGTTCTTGACGAGTTCCTGCCACGGGTCGGGCTGAGTCTGCTTGAGACCAAGCGAGATACGCTCGCGGTCCAAATCGACCTCGAGAACCTTGACCTCGACCGGGTCGCCGACCTTGACGACCTCGGAGGGGTGATTGACGTGGCTCCAAGACAGCTCAGAGATGTGCACCAGACCATCGATGCCACCGAGGTCAACGAAGGCACCGAAGTCAACGATGCTCGAGACGTTACCCGGCAAAATCTGGCCCTTGGCCAACTTGCCGAGGATCTCAGCACGCTCGTGCTTGCGGCCCTCTTCGAGCACCACACGGCGCGAAAGGACGACGTTGTTGCGATTGCGATCCATCTCGATGACACGCGCCTCGAGGCGGGTACCGAGATAAGCCGCGAGATCCTTCACGCGACGAAGGTCGACAAGTGATGCAGGCAGGAATCCGCGCAGGCCGATGTCGATGATGAGACCGCCCTTGACGACCTCGATGACCTCGCCTTCGACGTCCTCGCCAGTGGTGAACTTCTCTTCGATCTTGCTCCAGGCGCGCTCGTACTCCGCACGCTTCTTGGAGAGAATCAGACGACCGTCCTTGTCCTCCTTCTGGAGAACCAGGGCCTCTACCTGATCGCCAACAGAGACGATATCGGCGGGATTGGCGTCCTTGCGAATGGATAGCTCTCGTGCTGGGATAACACCTTCGGACTTGTAGCCGATATCGAGAAGGACTTCATCGCGCTCCACCTTGACGATGGTACCGGCAACCAGATCGCCTTCATCGAAGTCGGTCATGGTGCCATCGATGAAAGCATGCATCTCTTCATCGGTGTACTCGGTCTTCTCTACTACCGAGTCGTACTCGAACTCACTCATGTCGGTCGGCCCCTTTCATTCACGGGGCCCCATCGCATGCCGGTCGCCTACAGGTCCGAATCGTCGCCAACAGGGTCGAAGTCGTCGCCTACAGAGCTTTCCATACATATCCGGGGCCAATACGGCGGTACACCAAAACAGCTCTGGCGCACCAAGGCAGAAGTATAGCGTGCGAGCAGGACGAATGCCAATCGTTGCCGATTTGGGCTCAGGCTCCCTGAATTGCCAAAGTTAGTGCAAATGCTCTTGCACTTAGTCTGGCAAGGATTCGTGGAGTGCCGAATCCGTCCTTCTTCTTCCTTGCGCATTGCTCTATGATCTCCTGGTCTTCCGTCTCCGGCCGACTGGAAACTCAGA
>JAHIQC010000288.1 GCA_018902765.1 Actinomycetota bacterium
GTGGAGACCAGCCATGCGCCGGAGTAGTCTCGTCGCCGGAATACTCGCCCTGATCGTCATAGCGACGGTCGTGGTCGTGGCCGTCCCGCTGATCGTTACCTCGACCCCTGAGTTCTTCGCGCGGTACCACACGCTCGAGCGCAGGTACGTCAAGCTCGAGGACTCCGCGCACGAAGGCATCGGCTGTCGCTCCTGCCATGAGACGCAGCCCCTACAAAACGGGTTGGCGCTTGTGGCCGATTTCTATGTGAGCTTCGTCAAGGACACCGACACTCCCGAGTACTTCAAATTCTCTCCGCCGAAGAATGACGCATGCCTAGCGTGCCATGATGAGGAGTGGAGCACCCAGCTCGGGCGCACCGACAAGATCCCGCATCCGGCTCACCGCAGAGTTGCCGAGGAGAAGCGGGTGTGCGTGGATTGTCACAAGTGGACGGCTCACCTCGAGACGTATCTTGAGATCCACCAGAAGATGCCCTTCTCCGGCGTGTGTGTGGCGTACGGCTGCCATGTGGGCACCAAGACAACCGAGCAGTGCTTCGACTGCCATCATGTGCTGCACCAGGACGGCGAGCAGTGGCGCACAGCCCACCCCGCGACCGTGAAGAAGGCGGGCCAGAACATCTGCCTCGAGTCCTGCCACAAGGTCGAGCAGTGCCAGTACTGCCACACGACAGGCAAGCGGCCCGAGTTCACCGGCCAGACCATCGAGGTCGGTATGAAGGCGATCGAGGAGCTCCACGTCAAACCGGAGTGGACCTCGGATCACCACGGCACCGAAGCGCTCAAGAACCGCGATAACTGCCTGCGCTGTCATCAGACCGAGACCGAATGCGATGAATGCCATCGCAACCGACCGGCGTTCCACGGATCCACCGAGACGTGGATCGGTAGGCACGCGGACCAGACGAAGGACATCGCGGATCCTCGGTGTATCGAATGCCACGAGAAGGCCTGGTGCGAGGACTGCCACAAGCAGTTCGAGGAGATGAAGTAGTGCGTCGACGCACGCTCATGTGGGTGTTGCTCGGCCTGGGCCTCATCGTGGCCCTGTTCGTCACACTCCCGGTGTTCTCGACGCTGCAACCTGATTACTATCGCCGCTATCCGACGATGAATCTGCGCATGGACAACTGGGAGACCTCGACGCATTCGAAGATCTCATGCGCCGAGTGTCACGTTGAGCCGGGCGTCCGCGGCATGCTCTCATTCGCGGCGGACTCGATTCCGGCTTTCTACTCGCAGCTCCTGGAGGGCCCCGCTGGCACGAACCTGCTCCAGGCGCCGAGCCGTGACGCGTGCCACCAGTGTCATACACGCTATCGCGCAGTAGCCCCCAGCGGCGATCTGCTCATTCCGCATCGCGCACATGTCGAGGTCCTCGGCATGCAGTGTGTGACCTGCCATCGGGACCTCGTGCATTCGCAGAACCGCTACGGCTTCAACAAGCCCGAGATGGAGACGTGTCTTACGTGCCATGACGGCGACAAGGCGAGCAACGCCTGCACTGACTGCCACACGCGCAAGAACACCCCGGACTCCCACAAGGGTGCAAATTGGCTCGCGATACACGGTTCGCAGGCCGAGGTGGTCGATTGCGGGCAGTGCCACAACTGGACGCCCAGCTACTGCGCGAAATGCCACGAGCAACGCCCCGCTTCGCACGCGGGCAACTGGAAGACCGATCACGCACCGCATGCTCGTACGCGCAAGGACGGGTGCCTGGTGTGCCACGGGCAGCAATTCTGCGACAAGTGCCACTGATGACGGCGGACACGGAAGACGAGAAGAGTACGGTGACAGACGTGAGCGATACGCCCAAGACGGATTCGCAAGCGGCCGATGGCGCCAAGCGCCCGCGTCCGCGAGTGCGGCGTCGGACTGTGCTCACGATCCTGGCTGCGATACTCGCGGTCGGGCTTTTGGTCGTGCTTCCCGCCGTGATCTCCGCGCAGCCGGGCTTCTTTGGCAGGTATCCTGAGTTGGCCGGCGCCTACGAGTCGTGGTCCACGTCCCCGCACGCTGAGGCGGGTTGCGAGCAATGCCAC
>JAHIQC010000289.1 GCA_018902765.1 Actinomycetota bacterium
CAGTGATCTATGGCGCACAGTTCACGGGAGCGATCTGGTACCTCGCCTTGCTGCTACCAGGAGTGATCGTTTATGCAGTGTGCCAGCCGTATTCTCAGTTCTTCTCTGGACAGCTCGGCAAGCCCGGCGTCACATCGAATCTCTCAGCAGTGATGATGCTTCTCAGCGCAGGTCTGTACATGACCTTGATCCCGAAGATGGGCGCCAGTGGAGCTGCGATCGGATCGACCTTGTCATATAGCTCCGCATTGCTCGGCTATGCTTGGCTAATGCCCCGGGCCGCTGGGGTGACCCTGCGTGAAATGCTCGTTCCCACACGGAAAGACTTCGCGTTGTACAAGTCAGTGGGAGTATCGGTAGTGAAGCGCGTGAAGCGCGCCACGCGCCATGATCAGGGATAGCGAGGAGTCGCCGGTGCGGCCAATCAGGATACTGAACAGAATCACCCCGCCGTTTCTGTGGGATATCGCGAAGCGAGTGATCGGGCGTAGCGATGATGGCACCGTGCCGTCCTTCTTGGACCCTTCAGTTGGTTCACACAGTCAATACGGCGAGGATCTGATCCTTGACGCGCTTCTTGGCAGCCCGGCGCTTGGCACCTACGTGGATGTGGGGGCCAATGATCCGGCAGTACTCAGCAACACACGACGCTTCCATGAGCGTGGCTGGAACGGACTCAACATCGAGCCGAATTCCGAACTGTGCGCTGCTCTGGCCAGCGCTAGGCCTGGAGACATCACTCTGAATATCGGTATCGCCCCAGAAGCGGGGTCGTTGACCTTCTACAAGATGGATCCATCGACTCTGTCGACATTCGATAAGGGCGCCGCAAGAGACAACCTGGCTCACCCGGGCGCGCGAATGATCGAGGAGGTCGAGGTGCTCGTGGAGCCTTTGAGCCAGGTGCTCGATACGCATCTCGCCGGCAGAACAGTCGATTTCCTTTCCGTGGACACCGAAGGCCTCGACCTGGCCGTACTCCAGAGCAACGATTGGCATAAACACAGACCGCGGCTTGTGCTTGTAGAGGTCGCTTGGGAGGGGGCCGAAATCATTGAGTATCTAGGCTCACAGGACTACGCCTTCTTGTGGTCCAACGCCGTGAACGGCATATTCGCCGACGAGACCCTTTCCGGTGATGGCGCTCGAGCGGGAATCGCGCGGTCGTGAACATGGCCCCGTATACAGACATTGAGGTGAATCCCCCGGTGTCGACCGATTCCGATTGCCGGCCTCTGTTCGTGTACATACCGACCTACAACCGCCCGGACTCACTGAGGCGTCAACTCGCCTCACTAAGTGCACAGCGACCTGACTGGCCCGGTGGCATGAGAGTGCTGGTCAGCGATAATTGTTCCTCCGCGATTTCCCCAGATGACTTGGCGGCGGTCTCATCTGAGTTCGACGTAGATGTGCGCCGGAATGTGGGGAACATCGGCGGGAATGCGAATATCGCTCTGGGATTCGTGTTCGCACGGGAAGACGAATACCTATGGATACTCAGCGACAACGATACAGTCGCCCCGACCGCACTCAGCTACCTCGCATCCCAGGGCCGTGTGGGTGACCCTGATGCGATAGTCCTCACCACGCAGTCGTCGGCACCCTCGGACTTCGTTCACGAGTGGACTCGCGCCTGGGATGACGTGCACGAGAACGGGCTGATTTCGAACGTGATATACCGATCATCGGTCTTCTCGGATCAGGCCGCGCTCGCGTTCTACTATCACAACACAAGTTTCCCGCATCTGTGTGTGTTGCTCGGGACTCTCAAGGAGCGTAGCTCATTGCGTTACAGGGTCCTTCCAAGCGCGGAAATCTTCGCGCCAGCCGGTGACCATGGAGAACAAGCGGGGGACTACTCGCTATCGTATGCCGGCATGCCCCAGCTCCTCCCGTTGCTCCCGCGGCGGCAGGCGCGCAAGTTCGCCAGGTTGTGGCTCCGAGAACAGGGCCTGGAATTCTTCAATCGGCGCACCGTACTTCCGGGCATACATTTGAGCAGCAAGGCGCATCTCAAGAAGTATGGGGGGATCCGGGCACGACTTCTCTTGTTCGCCCTTGAGATCTGGAGTGTCACGCTCGGCCGACTTGTCGCGCCGCTGGAGCGACTGGCTAGGCGCCTGCTCCCGGAGAGGTTCAAGCGCGCAATCCGTTCGCGCAGGTCGTGAAACGCGCCTAGTACTTCCGAAACACGCAGTCCACTTGGCTCAGACGCCAGGGAGTCCCGATCTCTGCCTGTTCGATGTCAAACAGGTAGGCCGGCGCGAATCCCAGCTCATGCATCGTCTGGAACAGCTGGATGTGGTTGCCCTCGCTGCGTTCGTGTCTCACGAATGACAGCTCAAGGATCACCGTGTCCACCATGGAGCTGAACGTCTCAGCTCCGCCTCGCAGCACCTCGTTCTCAACGCCTTCGACATCGATCTTCACGAGGTCGATGTGCTTGATTCCTGCCTCGCGCACGAAGTCGTCCATGCGCACCAGTTCGATCGACTCGGTCGCGTTGCTTCCGATATGTGGGTTGGCTGCGTGGTAAGCCTCGCCGATCTCCATGAGGGAATTGGCGCCGTGATGCGACGAGAGGTGCAGATCCCCTTGCGTCTCCTTGTCGTAGAACCCGATCTGGTGGCCCCGGAAGCGACTCGCGAAACCGGCGGACTCGATGCGGGTGTTCATCTCGCCGAACATCTTGGTGGCAGGCTCGAAGCCATGAACCGTCGCGCGGGGGAACCACCTGAGGAAGGCGAGAGACAGATTACCTACGTTCGCGCCGACATCGAAGATGGTTTCCATGTCCTGATCCATGGACAGCAGGGCGCTGTACGGCCCGCTGTCATTGCGATGCCGAGACTCCCTTACTCGCCGCTTCAGTTCGTGCGGCAGGGCGTCTTTAAGTCGTTGCGCCAAGCTCATGATGACTCGCTTTCAGAAGTTCCGTTGTCGGTCGTGGCCTCGCGGGCCCGTGGGTTGTCCGCGTCCAGCACGCCCGAATATATTCCGAGGACTTGCGCGGCCACAACCTCGGGAGAAAAGCGCTCGCGTGCGTACTCGTGCAGCGCCTGCGGTTCGAACTCCGAGAAATGGTCCAACATCCAGTCTAACCCGTTGGCCATCTCGGTCACGTTGTCAGATTCGACGATTCGCCCGAGCTGAGGCGTCAGGAATTCCTCGGGGCCTCCGCAGCGTGTGGAGAGAACCGGGCGTCCGCACATGAGTGACTCTGCTGCGGCGACCGAAAACGTCTCATGAGTGCTGCTGATGACTGAGAACGCGGCGGATGCCAGCAGTAAATGCACCTCATCCAGTGACTTGCGGCCCACGAACTGAACGAACTCGCCCAGGCCGAGCTTGCCGGAGAGCAGTTCTAGGCTCTGGCGGCACTCGCCGTCACCCGCGAGTTTGAGCACGAAGTCCGTTCTGGACTCCCTGAGCAGATCGATCGCGCGCAGCAACATATCGAGGTTCTTGGCCGGGCCCATGATGGAGACGTGTGCGATCACATGAGGAGGCTCAGTAGCTGCTACGGTGGCCGGTGCGAGCGGCACCACGTTGGGAATGACGACCGGATCGACAGTGAGTCGCAACCGGCGAAGCCGCGAGGAGAGCAACTCGCTCACGGCGATCGTGCGTGAAGCGCCCAGTGCCAATGGGCGCAAGATGAGCGGAAGCATGCCCGGCGTTCGCACGAGCCGTCGCTTGCTGGAGGCCAGGTACTCCTCGGAATGCTCGGTTACTACGTAGGGGACTTTCAGGCGGCGCTTGATGTCACGCGCGATCATCGCGGCGGGGAAGAGCGCCTGCACGTGCACGATCTCAGGATCGCCCCATGACTGACGCAGCGCGCGAAATGCGACACGCCCAACCCGGCGGTAGCCGAGGAATCGGCTGACAAGGCCCGTGTCCCGGACGCCCGCACGAACCACAGTCACCCCGTCCTCGATGCTGAGAACCGGGGCGAACGAGGAGCGGCCCCACTCGACGTGCAGCACCGCGACATCGGCGACCGCGGACAAAGCGAGCACCTGCTGCTGGATGAAGACGCCTGCAGTGGGGGAGTCTGCGCTCGGATACCAGCTGGCGATCACGAGGACCCGGCGACGCGCGCTTGTGGGAAGGTCGGCCATCCCTACTGGTACTCCGCGTACTCGGCGGCAAGTGCTGCGAGCATGTCGTCCCAGCTTGGTGGCGTCCACGCGGCATGCTGCCTGAATCGGGTGCTGTCCAGCGAACGGTCGATGACCAGTTCGTTCGATGGTGTCAGATCCACCGTCCAGCCGAGGTGTTCGGCTAATGCTGTGAGCAGGGAGTGCTTATCGATCGGCTGTGCGGACACATGCCAAAGGCCGGACATGTCGGGGTCGGGTAGCACGACGTCACGGATGAGCTCCGTGAGCGCTTTGGTGGTCAGACCGCTGAAGACAGCCTTGGCAAATCCCTGAAGCGGTTCGCTGTGGTGGGCGGCGAACCAGCCCACGAGCCCGGTGGGATCGCCTAGCTGCCATCCGATTATCGATGTGCGCAGAGTCACCGCGTCGGATCGCTCAGTCACCTCGCCGAGGAGCTTGGAGCGTCCGTACAGGTCGAACGCGTCTGGCGTGTCGGTTTCGGAGTAGTTGCCTCTCGATCCGCTGAACACGCAGTCGGTGCTCACGTGCACCAGGCGTGCATCGTGGCGGGTGCAGGCGTCGGCCAGCAGATGTGGCCACAGGCTGTTGACCTCGATGGATGCGATCGCGTCTTTCGAGTCGGCGCGCTGCTTCACGATACCGACGGCGTTGATCACCACGTCGGGACGCACGTCGCTCACAAGGCGGTCGGCTTCTGACGAGTTCGCAGCGTCGAGTCCGGCCAGTATGCGCTCCGTCGGCACACCAAGGTCGGGCAGCGCGCCGGGCGTGCGGCAGGCACCCCACACCTCGAAGTCGGGGGCGAGCACGCGAATCGCCTCGTGACCCAGCATCCCGCTGGCACCGACCACGAGTATCCGCGGGGTGCTCACGCTATCCCCAGTACGATCCTCGCGACGACATCCGAGACGTTGTCGGCGAGGTACTCGGCCGGTGGTGTCCAGCTACCCGCTGATCGGACAGCCAGATCTACTGCAGGCAAGATTCGGTCGGCTTCAACGCCCGCGAGTATGTTGCTCCCGCACTCGATGGTCTCAGGGCGCTCAGTGACATCACGCATCGTGACAGTGGGAACGCCGAAGATGCAGCATTCCTCCTGTACGGTGCCGCTGTCGGAAAGGACGCAGAACGCCTCTTTCTCGAGCCGCACGAAGTCGAACAGACCCAGTGGCGGAACGAACGTGATGCGGCCCGCATCGATCCCGTGCTGCTGCATCTTATCGGCGGTTCGTGGGTGCAGCGATGCGAGCATGGGCATGTCGTACTTCTCGATGACTTTGTTCAGCGCTTCGATGAGCGAAGCGAGACGTTCAGGATCGTCGGTCGTCTCGGCCCGGTGGGCGGTGACGAGGAAGTACTTGCCCGGCTCAAGGCCGAAGGTCGTGAACGGGTCGGCCGCTTGGATCTGCGGCGCGTAGTAGTCGAGCACTTCTTTGATCGGGTTGCCCGTGACGAAGATCCGCTCGCGCTCTATGCCCTCACGCACGAGGTTCTCGGCACTGCGATAGGTGTACGGCATAAGCACCGAGCTTGAGTGGTCGATGACGCGCCTGTTGACCTCTTCGGGAACGCGGTCATCGAAGCAACGGTTGCCCGCTTCCATGTGGCACACACGGATTCCCATGCGTTTGGCCACGAACGCCGCAAGCCCGGTATTGGTGTCGCCCAAGATAAGCACGGTATCGGGTTTCTCGGACAAGAACAGCGCTTCGCACTTGGCCATGATCTGGCCGATCTGATCGGCGAATCCATCGCCGCGCACGTTCATGAACACGTCGGGCTCGCGAACGCCGAGCTCATCGAAGAACATGCCGCTCAGACGTTCGTCGTAGTTCTGCCCGGTGTGCACCAGCAGGTGGTCGCAGGCACCGTCCAGCGCATCGATCACGCGCGCGAGCCGAATGATCTCCGGTCGGGTTCCCAGCAAAGTGATTACTTTGGTCACTAGGCCTCCAAGTAGCGCTGGCCGATGAGCTCGGGGATCTTGGTCTCAAGGAACCGGGCGAGAGCGTCGTGGTCCATGAGCGCGAACTCGGAGCTGTAATCCCCCACGAGTGCCGGCGTCTCGACCGGCCCGGCTAGCTCGGGCAGCATCGGTCGCATCGCGTAGTAGCCCTCATGTCCGGCGATCGTGCGGGTGGCTTCTTCCTCGGAAAGGAGGATCTCGTGGATCTTCTCTCCGGGGCGGATCCCGGTAACGATCGTTTCCATATCACGGTCGCCGATGAGATAGGCGGCCAGATCGGTCATCTTGGCGCTCGGGCACTTGGGGATGTAGGTCTCGCCGGGCGCACCCGCGCGAACCGCGGCGAAGATCGTGTCCACGGCGTCATCGAGCGTGAGCAGGAAGCGGGTCATGTCGGTTGTTGTGATGGTCACCGGGCCGCCCGCTGCGATCTGATCGAGGAACAAGGGGACCACGGAGCCGCGTGAGGCCAGAACGTTGCCGTAGCGAGCCGCGACAAAGCGCGTCGCGGGAGCACGCAGGTTGCCCTCGATGTAGACGCGCTCCTGGATCGCCTTGGTCATGCCCATGACGTTCACAGGCTTGCAGGCCTTGTCGGTGGAGATGCCCACGACTGTCTCGACGTTCAAGTCATGTTCGGCGATCGCTCGGACGAGGTTCTCCGCGCCTTGGATGTTCGTGCGGACCGCCTCCCAAGGAGCGTACTCGCAGCTCGGGACCTGCTTGAGGGCCGCTGCCGAGAAGACGATGTCAGCGTTCTTGGCTGCGAACAGCAGACTGTGGTAGTCGCGAACGTCGCCGATGATGAACCGCAAGGCCTGCTTCGAGTTCTCGAAGATGACCTCATCGGTGGCGGTGCTGCGCTGGATGAAGTCCAACCGCATGTAGTGCTGCTTCGCCTCATCACGGGAGAAGACGGTGACGCTTTCCGGTACGCCCTCGGTGCCAGATAGCAGTCGACGGCACAGCACCTGTCCTAGCGAGCCGGTCCCGCCTGTGACGAGAATCCGCTTACCTTCAAACAGTCCGGACATGGGACCTCCGCGTTGTCGTCCATAACCCACTCAGTATATCCGTACTCATAGGAATCTCCCACGCGGCCGTTGGCGCAGTTCAATGTCGCCGACGTGGGATAGAATATGCCACATGACTCCACGCTTCTCGATAACCATTCCCGCGTACAACGCTCAGGCGACCCTCCAAGAGACGGTGGCTTCTGTTCGAGCACAGACCTTCGCCGACTGGGAGCTTGTGATCGTGGACGACGGGTCGACCGACGGCACACGCGCGCTTGCCGAGAGCCTGGCGTCGACCGAGCCCAGAATCCGCGTTGTGACGCAGGCGAATCGAGGCTCCGGCGGCGCATACAACACGGCCGTGCGAAACGCCCAAAGCGATCTGCTTGTGATGCTTTCTGCCGACGACCTTCTGCTGCCCGGTCACCTGGCCGCATTCGACGCTACGATCACGGCTCACCCCGAGGCGGACATCTTCACCTGCAACGGCTACTACGAGTACGAGGACGGCACCCGCGACATAGCCGACCCGCAAGGCCGGTGGGCCGATCCGGCCGGCTGCACCATCGAGGAGCTGCTCCAAGCCTGCTTCTACGGAGTCGGCGCCGTCTACCGACGCTCGGTGTTCGACACCGTCGGCGGCTTTCGAGAAGACACCTATGCCGAGGACTACCTGTTCTGGCTGCTCGCGATGGCGCACGGCTCACGGCATCACCACCTAGCCGATCCACTCTCGGTTCACCGCCGCAATGCGGTGCAGAAGTCGGCGAACGCGATCGCGATGCGCGAGAACGACACCGTGATCTTGCGTGAAGTGCTGCGGACCGGGCTGCTCGAAGCCAGCGGAATCGCTGCCGCCGAACATGCCCTCGCGAGCCTTGAGCGTGGAATCCGAGTGCGAAGAGCCGTGCATCGAGTGCTCGGCCCTGATCGCGCCGAGCGCATCATCGCCGCTGTGCGCCGTGCTCGCTTATCGGGGAGGCGCGACTCACGATGACCGAGCTGACCTCTGCGCGCATCCTGTTTCTCGACAACTTCAAAGGACCCGGAATCGGCGGCGGACAGGTGCAGCTGCTGCACCTGGCTCGAGCCTGCGTTGAAGCTGGGATGCACGTGACGGTCGCGTGTCAGCTCAATGGACCGCTGCCTTCCCGCGTCCGCGAGCTGGGCGCAGTTGTCGAGGAGATCGATTTCTCACCGCGCGATTCAGTCGCGTGTGTCAGGCGACTGGGGGCCCTTGCGCGCGATGCCGCTCTGGTCCAGGGAACCGGCTGGTACACCAATGTGCTGTCGCGACGCATCGTTGGTCGTAGCGGTGCCGCGCTTGTGAACGTTGTGCACGTAGAACCCGGGGCGTCACTACTCGATGGCGGCTCGCGTCTGGGACTTGCTGCTCGCCGCGTGGTGGACATGGCGACGAGCAAGAGAGTCGACGCGTACGTTGCTGTGTCGAATGCCGTTTCACGAGGGATGGCCGGGTCCGGAATCGCCAGTGAGCGTATCGAGGTGATCTCCAACGGTGTGGATGTCGAGGCACTCGCGCAGGCGGCACGGGAGATCCCGCGGCCTTTGGCGCTGCCCGCGGGTAACGGCCCGCTTGTCGTGTGCGTCGCTCGACTCGAACCGGTCAAGGGCGTCGAGTTCTTTGTGCGTGCCGCCGCGATGCTTGCCGATTCGCACCCCCAGGCACGCTTCGCGATTGTCGGCGTCGGCAGCCAGGAATCGCGTCTTCGCGAGATTGCGGTTGCGGCCGGTCTTCAGAGCCGGCTCGCGTTTCTCGGCGACGTGGCCAGGGTGGAGCCGTTGCTTGCCGCCGCCACGGTTGTGGTGATGCCGTCGCTGTCGGAGGCTCTCGGGCTTGTGGCGCTCGAGGCCGGGGCTCTTTCTCGGCCGGTCGTTGCCAGCTCGGTCGGCGGCCTGGTCGAAGTCATCGATGATGGCGAGACCGGCCTGCTTGTTCCCGCTGCGGACCCGAGCGCGTTGGCGCAGGCGATAGGTACGCTCCTGGCTCAGCCCGATCTTGTGCGCCGTCTTGGTGCTGCTGCCCGTGTGCGTGTTTCCGGGCACTATACTCTTGAGCGAATGATTGACGGCTATATGAGTCTGTACAAGCGCCTTCTGCTTGCCTGAACGTGTTGAGAGGTTGAACTTCGAGTTGACCCGAACCTTCGAATCATCCAGCTTCGTGTTCGTCTCGTCTCGCACCGGCTCGGTGATGGGCCGGGTGGAGCGCAGGCTGTTGCGCGTCATGGAGGCACTCATCGCCGCAGAAGCCAGGGTGTATCTCATCTGCACCCCGCGCAGCCCCATACAGGTCGAGGCGCAAGCGATCGGCGTCGAGATTGCGCCCTACCACCTCGATAAGCTCAACTACTTCAAGACTCGCTCGCGGGTCAGGAAGTATCTCGAACGCTACCAGCCCCTCGCGGTGCACTCGACCGGTCTCGAGGCCGACCTGATCGTCCGCTGGGCCACTCACGAGATGCGCACCGTCAACGTGAACTCGATGACGTGCATCGATTACCCGAGGCAGGGCTCATCCGGGTTCTCCAGAGCGGTTCGTCGCTGGCTGGACGACAGCTCGCGCTCGAAAGCCGACGCAATGATCGTTGATTGCGAAGCAACCGCGGCGCGACTGCGCGAAGCCGGCTACCCGGCGGAGCGCATTGTGCTCGATCCTCCCAGCATCGACGTGGCCGAAGTCATCGAACAATCCGAGCAGCCGTTCCGCCTGCCGCCTGCGCGCGTCTCGGGCCCGGTCATCGGCTACGGCGGCCGCATCGAAGACAGTCGCGGCCTTGAAGTGCTCGTCGCAGCCTCGGCGATCCTAGTCGCCCGAGGAGCTGCCGAGGAGGTCCTTATCGCGGGCGAAGGTCCGCTCCTGCGTCAGCTCAAGTCGGACATCCAGTCATCTCGCGTGCGTTACCTCGGGTGGGTCGACAGCGTCCCTGCCGCACTCAAGCGCTTCGACATCGCCCTTTTCCCGAGCACGAAGCCCGGAGTCCCGACCTCGCTTCTTGAGGCCGCCGTACTCGGCCGGCCGATCATCGCTTCGAGAGTCGAGGGCATCAGCGAGCTGTTCGAGGACCCCAGCGAGATCAAGCTGGTCAAGCCCGGAGACCCCAAAGCGCTCGCCGCCGCGGTCGCTGAGCTCATCGCTGACCCTGAGGCCGCAAGGGCGATGGGGGAGCGAGCTCGTCTGCGCACGATCGACGAGTACTCCTCGGCAGCGTCAGTACAGCGTCACTTGGCGCTCTACCGGCGCTTCATGAAGGAGTAGAGATACCGGTTAGAATTCGGTAATGCTCCACGTGGTACACCGTATATACGAAATAGTAGAAGCGGCGTACGATAGGGGGCATGAGCGACGAAGTGCAAATATCCGCGTACATCTCACGCGAGACCAAGCGCAAGCTGGATGCGTATTCGAGACGGACGGGCGTCAAGAAGAGCCGGCTCATCGAGGACGCGCTCGAGTATCATTTCCGCGCGCTCGACACCATTCCCGCCGAGTACTTCGTGCCGACGCGGATCGTGCTCACGCAGGAATCGTGGGAGCGGGTCCTCGAGAAGAACGAGAACCCAGGCGAGCCGAGCCCTGAGCTGGTCGCGCTCTGTCATATGGACACATCCGACATCACATACGACTTCGGGGACCTCAGCAAGCTCGGCTTCGAGGGCATCAGCCATCTACGTGATCCTGATGACGACGCTGGAGATTAGGCCGCTTGCGGCGTCTGACGACACGGACGGTTTCTGTAGCGGGGAAGAGGGACTCGACAGGTACCTTCGGCGACACGCCCTAGAGAACCAGGAGGACCTGTTTCTGGGAGTGACGTACATCCTCGCCCGTGCAGATTGCGAGCGCATCATCGGGTTCGTCACAGTGACGGGTTCGTCCGTTGAGCCCGGGACGCTGCCGTCCGTCGCATCGAGCAAGCCTCGCTACGCCCTGCCGGTGCTGCGCCTCGCGAGGTTAGGCGTCGAACTGACCGAGCGGCGCAAAGGGTACGGGCGAGAACTGGTCCAGTTCGTGTTCGCAAGCGCTCTCGCGCAGTCCACAACGGTCGGGTGCATCGGGGTCATCGTGGGTGCCAAGCCCGATGCGGTGGGATTCTACGAGCATCTCAAGTTCGAAGTGATGCATGCGGTTGCCGGGGATTCGGGTGAGCGACCGCTCCCTGTGCCGATGTACATCTCGATCGAGGAGATTCTGACAGGCTATCGCGCCACGCCGTAGCGCGCCAGGTCGGCGTCGGTCATGGTCTCGACCAGCTCGCGGAAGTTCATCTTAGGCTCCCAACCCAACTCCGCCTTGGCCTTGCTCGGATCGCCGAGGAGAAGCTCGACTTCGGCCGGTCGCACGAAGCGCGGATCGATGACCACGTGCTTCTCGTAGTCCAGGCCCGCACGCGAGAACGCGACTTCGCAAAACTCGCGCACGCTGTGGGTCTCACCGGTCGCAACGACGTAATCGCCCGGCTCTTCTTGCTGGAGCATGAGCCACATGGCCTCGACGTAATCGCCGGCAAAGCCCCAGTCGCGCTGCGCGTCGAGGTTGCCCAAGGCCAGCTCCGTGGCCAGCTCGGCTTTGATGCGCGCCACACCGTCGGTGATCTTGCGGGTGACGAACTCGATTCCTCGGCGGGGGGACTCGTGGTTGAAGAGGATGCCGTTGGCGGCGAAGAGTTTGTAGGCTTCCCGGTAATTCCGGACGACATAGTAGGCATAGACCTTGGCCGCGGCGTAGGGGCTCTGCGGCTGAAAGGGGGTCGCCTCGCCCTGGGGGGGCGGCGCCGCGCCGAACATCTCGCTGGAGGAGGCCTGGTAGAAGCGGGCCTTGATCCCCGTCTTCCGGATCGCCTCGAGGAGGCGGATCGTCCCGAGGCCGGTCACGTCCCCTGTATATTCGGGCATGTCGAAACTCACCCGGACGTGGCTCTGGGCGCCGAGATGGTAGATCTCATCGGGTTTGATCTCCTGGAGAAGGTCGGTGAGCTGGCCGGAG
>JAHIQC010000290.1 GCA_018902765.1 Actinomycetota bacterium
AAGGGCACCAAGGTCTTCGCGCTGACCGGCAAGGTGCGGCACACGGGACTTGTTGAGGTTCCCATGGGCCTCACAGTGCGCGAGCTGGTATTCGACGTCGGTGGCGGGTGTCCCGGCTCCAGCCCAGCCAAGGCCGTCCAGATCGGCGGCCCGAGCGGCGGGTGCCTACCGCTCGAACTCTTCGACACGCCCATCGAGTACGAAGCGCTCATGGAGGCCGGCGCTATCGTCGGCTCCGGTGGCGTCGTTGTTGTCGACGAATCCACATGCATGGTGGACCTCGCGCGCTATTTCCTGTCGTTCACCCAGCACGAATCGTGCGGCAAATGCGTGCCGTGCCGCGTCGGCACCAAGCGCATGCTCGAAATCGTCACACGCATCACGCAGGGCAAGGGCCAAGAAGGCGACATCGAGCTGCTCGAACGATTGTCCTTGGACGTGGTGCGAACGTCGCTGTGCGGGCTGGGCCAAACCGCCCCGAACCCCGTGCTCACAACGCTGCGCTACTTCCGCGAGGAGTACGAAGAGCACATCCGCGATCACCGCTGTCGCGCGGGCGCATGCAACGAGCTGTCCACGTTCGTGATCGACGCGGAGCTGTGCCGAGGTTGTGACGCATGCAAGAAGCACTGCCCGGCGTCCGCCATCTCCGGGCAGCTCAAGGGAGTCTACGAGATCGACCCCGAGCGGTGCATCAAGTGCGGAGTGTGCGTCGGGCACTGTGCGTTTGGCGCGGTACATCGAGAGTAGGCCGAGGCGCCGCGTTTGCAGCGGCAGCACCTGGTCCGTGCTTCAGATGCTACGAGGAGGGATTGCACGATGAAGGTCCGTGACATCATGACCGCCCGAGTAGTCAGCTGCGGTCGCAAGTGCACCATCAGCGAGGTGGCGGCGATGATGCGTGACGAGCAGGTCGGTTCTGTCTTGGTCGTGGCCGACGACGGCGCGCTTTTGGGGATGTGCACCGACCGGCAGATCACTCACACGGTCGTGGCGGACGGACAGGACCCCGTGGTCGTGACGGTCGATGAAGTGATGTTCACTGATTTCGTGCCGCTCGAGCCGGAAATGGACCTGCTTGTCGCGGTACGCCTCCAACGCGAGCTCGCGATGCGCAGGTTGCCGGTAGTGCAAGACGGTCGCCCTGTGGGAATCGTTTCAGTCTCCGATATCGCCGTGTTCGTCAAAGAATGCATCGACTGCGTCTTGGTCGAAGGCGAAGTGCGCGTGCTGCGGCGTGGCGCAGTCGAGTAGGATCGCAAGTCCAAATGCCCGATATGTAAGCGAATGCAGAGGTACGCGTGAAGGACAGCAGCGACATGAGCCTTGGTATGAGCATCGATGGCAAACACGTGCAGGCCGAACCGGGGTCGAGCGTTCTTGACACCTGTCGTGCCGCAGGCATCCACATACCCACCCTTTGCCACGATCCTCGACTCGAGCCGTATGGCGGATGCCGCCTGTGCATCGTCCAGATCGAGGGGATGCGAGGATTCCCCGCCGCATGCACGACGCGTGTGGCCGAGGGCATGGTCGTGACCACAGAGAGTGATACCTTGCGTGGTCTGCGTCGCACGGTGGTCGAACTACTCATCTCGGATCACCAGCTCGACTGCCTGACCTGCGACAGCGCCGGTGCCTGTGCGCTTCAGGACATCGCCTATGATCTTGGCGTCGCATCCTCCCCGTTCCAAGGCGATCGCCACGAGCCGCATCCCGGCGACGACAACCCGCTCATAGAGCGCGACTACTCCAAATGCATCGCGTGCGGCCGCTGCGTGCGCATCTGCTCCGAGGTCCAGGGATGCGACGTGTACGGCTACGCGTATCGGGGCTTTGAGATGCTGCCCGACACCGCCTTCGGAGCAACGCTCGCCGACTCGGGCTGCGAGTTTTGCGGACAGTGCGTCTCATCGTGCCCCGTCGGTGCCTTGACCGACCGGATGCGTCGATTCGCCGGTCGCGAGTGGGAACTCGCGCGCACCGAGACCGTCTGCGGCTACTGCGGTGTCGGGTGCACCATCGAGTTCGCCCATAAGGATGGCGTCATCACCGGCGCCACAGCTCCGCTGGAGCGTGGGGTCAACCGGGGCAATCTGTGCGCCAAAGGCCGCTACGGCTATGGATTCGTCGCAAGTCCGGAGCGGCTCACGACACCGCTCATCAAGCGTGACGGGCAGTTCGTGGCCGCCAGCTGGGACGAGGCGTTTGTCGCCGTGGCCCGGGGAATCAAGAATGTCACCACGAAACACGGTCCCGACGCGTTCGGAGGGATCGCCTCGGCAAAGTGCACAAACGAAGAGAACTTCCTGTTCCAAAAGATGATCCGGGCAGGTGTCGGGACCAACAACGTCGATCACTGCGCCCGGCTTTGACACAGCTCCACGGTGGCCGGTCTGGCCGCCTCATTCGGTAGCGGAGCGATGACGAACTCGATCGAGGACCTTGGTCAGGCTGACGTCGTCTTGGTGATCGGGTCGAACACAACTGA
>JAHIQC010000291.1 GCA_018902765.1 Actinomycetota bacterium
AAGTCCGAAAGCACTCGAGAGATCGCAGCTCCCACGAACGGGTCGCTTGCGGCCGGACTCGCAGCGACAGCAGTCGCCGCAGTCTCCGGGCCACCCTTCCACCAGCGAAGCACATAGACGAGGTCGTACGCGTCCTTCGCCTTCCGGCGGTCGAGGTAGGCGTCTGCCTTCAGCGCCACGAAGGGCGCAAGATTAGCGACTTGGAACTCGACGCTGGAACGGGCGCCGTCCAGCAACTCTACGTCACGGGTGATCAGCAGCGAGTCCTGGAAGGCGAGTTCGACGCCGCGGACGCAGAGCAGTCCAACGCCGCCCGCGCCTGCAGGCGGAGTGACTTTCGGGTGGAACACGGTGCCTGGGGCCGTTCCTGCCACGTCGCCGAGGAACTCGAGCACGACGCTGTGTCCGTCGACCTGCGCGCACCATCGCCACGAGCTGTTGTCGACCCGCTCGAATCCGTTGCGCTTCAGGTTGGTCCTCAAGGTCTCGTAGGCGCCATCGTCCTGGCTGTCGACTACGAGCCTGAGGGCGACGTCGACGTCGGTCGAACCCACGTGTGCCGGCTGGGCGTAGTCGTTCCCTTCCACGAGGTAGAGAGGAACGAGTCCCCCAACCAAGCAGACCTTGTGCCGCCACGGCTGCCCGATGCCACGCATGAGCGTGCCCAGAACACGCTCACATCGCTGTGTCGCTTCGCTGCTGTAGTCGTGAGCCATGAAGGTCCCCTTTAGAAGCCGATGACGGTCTCGCGCAAGTATTCAGCCTGTTCCTCGCCCCGGGCGGGATCCGCGAGGGCGTCTGCGTACATCCTGAATACGGACACGCTCGGCACCCCATTTCGAATCTCGGCGCCGACCAGGACCCCTTTGTGCCCTCGCATCACAACGAGGTTGGCGCCCTCGTCGACGGACAGCGCGCCCATGCCGCTCAAGATGAAGTCCTCACGGTGAGCGGTCGACACCCACGCCTCGTACGTGCGAACGGCAGTCACGTGCGGCGCCACCAACTGCGCAGCCGAGACACCAGTGAACCACGCCCGTACGCCGGGCGTGCCACTCCGCTGACGCGTTGCGGCAGCGCGCATGGTATCAAGTATGCCGTTGTCCAGCAGGAAGCCCCGCGCAATCACCTTGCGATCGGCAGCCGCATCCCGCGCGTATCGGTCGAGCAGGGCGGTCGGGTCGGTCACGCGACGGCGCGTCGCGGGTCCTTTGCCCGAACGTTCCAGCAGCGCTTCAGACTCAAGTGAGACGACCGTGTTCTGCGCTGCCCCGAGCGACACGCGCCCCTCGGCCGCGAGGTCGCTCACTTTCCACTCGCGTGTTGGATCTGACAGCAGCGCGAGCGCCACGCCCCCCGCCGCACCGCCCAGGCGCAGCGTGGTCGCCCTTTGTTCGTGCAGTGGCGCCGCCTCGTCCTGCAGGCGGATGAGCATACTCGGGGAATGCAGCCGGACGCGCAGATAGCGGTCGTCCATGTAGTTCGCATCGGCGGAGTCCAGCTCATCGCGCGCCCGCTGACTGAAATGGCGACCGACGATGACGGGCGTGAGCGCTGACGACTGCGAGTGCCGCAGCGCCTGCATCGTCTGTTCGGTGCGGCCGGAGCCTGCATCAATGATTTGTAGCGTGCCCACGTTGCTCGGGCTGCTGTCCAGCGCGACGGTGTCACCGTGGGCGTGGAAGCTTCCCGCCTCGGCCTGAGTGAGTCGGCGCGCCAGTTCCAAGGCATACGTTTCCGTGTTCATTTTCACTCCATCGCCATTTTCACTGCGCAATGAAAATATCACATGAGTGAAAATGTCGCGACCGCACGGCCGCCCCTGGCCGTGAATTTGTCGTCACACACGCTGAGGAATACAACAACGACAAATCCGACTCTGGTGCGCTCCTAGGCAACCATCACCTTGAAGGTCAGCAGTTTGTCGCGGTAGTGCTCGTACTGCTTGCGACGGGCGGCGAGCTCGGCCGGGAGGCCGAATGAGAGGTCGTTTACGAGTGCGTTGAACTTGTCGAGGATCGCGACGATGCGTTCCTGCTCTTCGAGGGGTGGGACGGGAATGGGGATCTTGGCGATTCCCGGCATCGACAGTGTCTTCACTTTGGTCCTTGCCACGTACTTCGCCTTGTCGCGCTGAAACGTGGCAGTCTGCAGGTAGTACGAGAGGTACGCCGGATTCTCAGAGTGGCGGAATGCGAAGCTGTGGTCGTGGATCGCGATATCGCCCTCACCGAGCCACGCAACGGCCTTGCCTACGTCCTCAACCGTTTCGCCTACGTCGACTATCACCACATCGCCGTGTTTCGCATAGCGAAGTCCTGAGGCCAGCTCTGGCTGGAGATGCGTTGCGACCGACCTCGTGACAGCACCATATCTCGTGTAGATCTCACCGTAGTGGATTGCCGGAATGCCATCTTCCACGACATCGCGCTTAGTGAAGCGACGACCACGGTGAAACTGGCCGAGTTCACCCATCGGCGTCCACCGGATCCCCGCCACATCGCGGAAGGCCAAGAGCGAATCTCGATAATGGGCGTACTGAACCCCCCGGGCTTCCAGCTCCGCTTCCAGCTCCGCTTCCAGTGTCGTGAACAGGTCCAGTATGCGCGCAATCTCCCGCTGCACTTCGATAGGCGGAACGGGGATTCTGTACCTGAGAATGGCGGCCTTGTCGCCTCGCGGCATCTTCGCGCCCTTCGCATGTTGCATGTCGTAGGCGAAGAACGCATCCGACGAGAGCAAGAAGTACAGGAATCGAGGCAGAATCAACTCGCGATACTCAGGAAGTGCGCGGACCACAAGGACATCCCCATTCGTGCCGCCGTCCCGATCAGCGAGCCAGATCTTCTTGAGATACGGACGGATGTTCCCAATCAGGATGTCGTCGAATCGGTACTCGACGAGTGCCCCATAGCCGGGGACGGAGGCAGCGTCGTCACGACCTCCTGCGTTCTGGCGCAGATTCTCGACGCCGACGTAGGCGGACTCGACGATGGCATTCGGATTCACTCGCGCGGTCGCGTATGAAGCGATATCACCGAGTACGTGGTGGGCGACCCCATCCGGGCACAGCTCCGCGATCAACTCATCTAGGCGGCTCACGACGCACCCTCTATATCCGCAACGATCGCATCAATCTGAACGCGTAGTTCCGTCTGTCGCGTGACAATTCGCGCGATGTCGGCGTTCAGCGCGGTGATGTCGACAGCCTCGGTCGTATCCTCCTGCTCGACGTACGACGAGACGGCGATGTTGTACTCGTTCTCGGCAATCTCGGCATTCGGGACGAGCCGGGCGAAGTACTCGGCATCCTCGCGAGCTGTGAAGGCGTCAACGATCTTGAGCTGGTTCGCCCCGGCGAGCTTGTTCTTGTTTCCGCCGCGGACGAACTCGGCAGATGCATCGATGAAGAGCGTCGAGTTGTCGGTCTTCGACTTCTTGAGAACGACGATGCACGTCGCGATCGTGGTGCCGAAGAATAGGTCGGGCGGGAGTTGGATGACCGCGTCGACGTAGTTGTTATCGATGAGGTACTTGCGAATCTTGCGCTCCGCACCGCCACGGTAGAGCACGCCGGGGAACTCGACGATCGCCGCGGTGCCGTTGACCGCGAGCCAGCTCAAGATGTGCATCGTGAAGGCGAGGTCGGCCTTCGACTTGGGCGCGAGCACGCCGGCGGGCGCGAAGCGCGGGTCGTTGATGAGCAGTGGGTTGGCGTCG
>JAHIQC010000292.1 GCA_018902765.1 Actinomycetota bacterium
ATCAGTCCCAGAACCGCCAGCTCAGGATGCTCAATGCTCAGCATCAAGCCAAGCGTACCGAGTACGAGCAGCAGCGCCATACCGGGACTCCGCCCGGCAAGCACGCCGACGCCGATCGCCAACGCCGCGACAAACGCCGTGACGAACGCGAACCTCATCGCCCCCCGACCCCTTGCCCACGCCAGGTTCACTCGCCTGCCTCCAGCGGCTCGTCGATGCCGTGCAATGCCGGGCGACGATCGACGATCGACCCAACAAGAGCACCTTCGAGTATCTCCAAGTACCGCCCCACAACCACAGGGTAATCCATCTCTCGGTCCGCGTAGTCCCCGACTGCCTTCGCTAGGCCGTCGCGCAGCTCCGGATCATCGAGCACCCGGCGCAGCGCGGCCTCGATGGCTTCGGGCGATCGGGACTCGACGAGCAACGCCGTACTCCCATCCACCAGCGGCAGGAACTCCGTTCGGTCCCCGGTCCCGACAATCAGGCACCGTGCGGCGGCCATCGCCTCGGCGACAGCCGTCGAGAAGCCGCCCGGAGACGTCAGGTCGGGCAGGACGACGACGTCGCAGGCCGCGAGGTGTCGCGCGACATCCCCATGCGGCACCATGCCGGTCACGAAGGTGTTGGGGAGCCGATAGTCATCGTCGCTCTCCTCGGAGCTCAGGGCCGATCCGACGAACACGAAACGGACGCGTCCCGCGACTCTGGGATCGGCGCCCATGCTCCGGGCGACATCGAGAAGGTATGCGCTCCCCTTGTACCTAGCCAACCTTCCGAGATAGCCGACAACGAGGGTATCGGGCCCGGCGCCGAATGAACTGCGCAGCTCAGACACGTCACCACCCCAGCGGCATCCCTGAACATCGACAGGCTTCGGGATCACGTGGATGCGCTCGGCGGGATAGCCATACTTGCGCTGGAATCGAAGGCTACCAGCCTCGTTGTATGTGATGATCGCGCTCGCATGATTCACCACTCGCCGCTCCCACGTCGCCATGATACGGTGCTTGCGGCTGATGGGGATATCGTCGCCCGGGTCGTAATACACAACCGGCACGCCGAGTGCGCGCGAGGCCCGGTACGTCTGGTAGCTACGTGGCGTGAGCCACGAGAACGGGTTCTCGAAGATGATGTCGGGGCGCAGCCCACGGATCGAGCGTCCAAGACTCGGCATGACCGACACGATTCCACCGCTCTCCTTGCGGGAGAAGCGCAGTGAGAGCGACGGCAGGAGCCTCACTTCCATGCGCTCCGGCATCTCGGGCAGGCCCACCTCGTGCATATACTCGCGGTCGAAACGCGCCTTATCGATGGGACTCAGGCGATCGGGAGCAAACGAGACGAAGCGGACATCGTCGCGCAGTCGCACCATCTCCATGCCGATGCGTACGTCCTTGTCGCCTCGGTAGAGCTCGATGAACTCATGGGAATCAGCAATGAGCACGGCCGTCATTCGCCCTTCGTCGCCAACGTACGCCCGAGCCGATCACGGGATAACCACAACAGACTCCCCGCGAGCGCGACTTCGCCGATAACGCTGATCCAAGCACAAGCGAGCGCGCCATACATGGGGATGAGAACCACATTCGCGATGACTGTCGCGATGGCAAGCCCCACGATCCTCGGGAGAACCCGACGCTCACGGTGCATTGAACTCGCCGAGTACATGCTGACCACAGTAACAGCGTTGAACAATACCACGCCGGAGAGCACTCGCATCAGGCCGATAGCCTCTCGGTACGCCTCGCCAAAGAGCAGCAGCACGATCGGCTCTGCGAACACCACCAGTACCACGGTGATTGCGGTCGCGGCGATCACGGCCAGGCCGAGAGCGCGCCGCAACTGCGCCCGGTACTCCTCGACGTTGTCACTCGCCGCCGCAAGGCCGGGATACGCAGCCTGGGTGATGAGCATCGAAGAAACCGTCGCGGTGAACACCACGCGCGCCGCCGCGCCGTAGAGACCCGAAGCGGACTCGCCAGCGAGCGGGAGGACAAAGACCTGATCGAGCCGATAGAAACCCGCCGAGGCGATCGCGACGAGCCCGAGAGCCGCCGCCTCCCGGGCAAACGACGCGTTCGCCGCCCACTCCTCGGCGGTGGGTATCAGTCGGACGCGACGTGAAACCACCGCAAACCCCACGATGCCTGCCACGGCCGCCTCGGCAAGGAAAGCGACCCCGAAACCCACTACGCCAGCGCCGAGCCACGCCGCGAAGAGCACCGCCAGGAGCCGGCCGGCGGATTCGAGTGCGTTGATGATGCTGTCCGCAGCCATCCACCCGAGCGCCCGCATCACTGCGCGCATGCCCTCGACGATCTGCAGCAAGGTGACCCACCCGAACATAAGCAGCGTCACGTACACCGTCGTCGCGTCGACGCCCGCAAGCTTCATCACCAGAAACGCGACCGCAGTGATCACCACGCCGGACAGCAGTTTGTTGAACGTCATCCGGGCGTACAGGTGAGTATGCTCAAGTCCGCCGCCCGGGATGGTTCGACCGAGGTGCGAGCTCTGCCCCATGTCGATCATGACACCCGCGAGCAACGCGGTTCCCATGGCGAACGAGAAGATCCCAAAACCAGCGACGCCGAGCACGCGCGCGATGAACACATACACGACCACACCGAACACACGGGCCAGTCCCTCGCCAAAGGCGAGCGTGGTCGCTTTGCGAACAATGCCCATCAGGCGTCCAACCCGTCAACGGCCACTCGGGCCATCGACGCTCGCATCGCGACCGCGCAGGCGAGCACAACGTAGAAGATACGATCATGCCAACCGGTATTGTCGAGTAGGCCGTGGGCGGCGATCGCGATCAGGCTCGTGAGCACGGCCGACGCCAACAGGGCGGAGAAGGTGTCACCCGCACGCATCGAATACGTCCGCACCTGCCAGGCGTCTCGCATCGCACTGCCGAGGAGCGCGACGTAGACGCCCAGCCCCACGATTCCCATCTCGGCGGCGATCTGCAGGTACGTGGAGTGCGTCGCCAGTTGCAGTCGTAGGAATCCCGGGACGCCCATGCCTTCGGGGGCATACTGCGCCCACACCACCGGGAAGTGCCCATAGCCAACGCCAAACACCGGATGAGCAAGCCACATGTTCCACGCCGAGAGCAGGAGCACCAGTCTCCCGGACAGCAGCGCATCGAGTCGCGCGGGGTCGCCAAGTGCTGCCGGGATCTCCACGAGCGTGCTCAGGCGACGAGATGCTGCCAGCACTGCGAGCGCGCCAGCGCCGAGAGCCGATACCGCATAGATGCGCGCCCGGGTGGAGCGCAGGGTCAGCAGCAGCCACGCGAGTGCTGCGAGAATCGCCACGACCAGCACCCCGCGTGCGAGGCTCAGGATCAAGGCGAGCGCGATGAGCGCCTCCGCCAACAGTACCGCGATACGCCGCGCTCCCTTGGCGTGATGTATGAATGGCGCCAGCGCGATCGCTGACAGCAGGAGGTAGATCGCGTACTGAATATGGTTCGGAAGCAGGCCGGTGAGCCCACCGAGCGGCACGCCGTCTTGGGCGATGAACTGCCCGACTCCCAGCGCCGCTTGGATCACGCCCGCATAGCCGGCCACCAGAAGCAGTGTCGCGATCTGTCGGTGGTCGTCCACGAGCGCAACAATGGCCGCGAACAGCACCAGGGCCTTCACGAAGCCCAGATCGAACACGCCGGGACCGAAGGTGGCTG
>JAHIQC010000293.1 GCA_018902765.1 Actinomycetota bacterium
CAGATGACGCTGGTACACGGACAAACGGGCGTTAGGATGTTGCATGAGGATCCCTCTCTTCGGCTGTGGCGTAGACAACCAACAGCCGACAGGAAGGGGTCCTCACCTGTCAACAACCTATATGGACCGTTCAGCTAGCTCCGGCCGCGCCCTTCTAGGCCACCGTGTAACGCCCGCCATCACGCACGAGAAATCCCTCGGAAGCCAGCTCGTCCAAGATCTCCTTCGCGAGGTGCTCGTCCAGGTCCAGTCCGCTGGCTAGCGCTGCGCTCGTCAGGCCCGGCTCCGCGAGCACCCCACGAAGGAGCATCGCGCGTTTCTGGCGCCGCGACCCTTGGAATGTCGACTGTGTCGTGTGATGTCGGCTACGCCGTGATGGGTTGGGCAACGTGCTTTTGAGATGGACTCCGTAGTCAAGGAGCGCATAGTACCAGTCGCGCGGGTTCTCGGGATCCACGGTAGCCGCCACGATCGGAATGATCGCACGATCGGGCACCGAATCATGCTCGGCAAAGAAGTGATGGAGGTATACGGTGCGAACATTGGTCTCCAGGTAAACGACCGGGGAACCATGAGCGAACGCCAGCACGCCGGCTGCGGTTGCCGGTCCGATGCCCGGCAGGGCCCGCAGCGCCGCCTCGGTGTCCGGCAGGACGCCCGCCATGTCCGAGGAGACCCCCTCGGCAGTGCGCTTGAGGGCGATCGCGCGTCGGTTGTAGCCCAACCCCTGCCACTGCTCGAGAACCGCGGTGAGCGGCGCGGCTGCAAGCGCGTCGATACTCGGGAACCGCTCGAGCCATGCATCGAAGCGAGGAATCACGCGAGCGACCTGCGTCTGCTGGAGCATCACTTCGCTCACGAGCACGGCATACGGGTCGCGCGTCTGGCGCCAGGGCAGATCGTGGCGACCGCACGCGCGCCAATACTCGTACACGACATCACGAAACGCAGCGATCGTCGCCGGGTCGAGCGTGAGTGGACCGGGCGCAGATGTCATGTGCGCTGCAACGGCGCCTAGAAGCGCCGTTGCGTGCGGCCGCCGCTCGGTCCGCGTCCACGACCCATGACGCCGCCGCGGAACATGGCCCGGGGGCTCGACGTGTCCGTCTGACGGTCTTCACGGGGCACAATGCGCTCCTTATACTCGAAACCCTCCACATCGCGTGTAACGAGCACCTGACGCGTCACACGCTCGATCTCAGTGAGTTGCGGTATCTCTTCGTGGCTCACAAGCGTGATCGCGATTCCGGTCTCACCCGCGCGGGCGGTGCGGCCGATGCGATGAACGTAGTCATCCGGCTTGTCGGGCACGTCGAAGTTGACCACATGGGTGATGCCTTCGACGTCGATCCCACGAGCCATGACGTCGGTTGAAATCAGGAGGTGATACTTGCCGCTCCGAAAACGATCGAGCGTCTCCTCGCGTTTGGCCTGCGAAAGATCGGAGTGGATGGTGGCTGCCGCCACGCCACTGGAGTTGAGAGCCGCAGCCACACGGTCGGCACGGGCCTTGGTGCGGGTGAACACGATCGCCCGATAATCAGCGGTTTCGCGGAACAGCGCGACCAGAAGCTCGGTCTTTTGCATGGCGTTGACCGGATACACGAGCTGTTCGATTGCCTCGACCGGCGTGGAGGCCGGCGTGATGTCGACGCGCGCGGGGTTGTCGAGCGTGTCTCCTATGAGCCGCAGCACCTTGTCGTCCAAGGTCGCGGAGAACAGCAGATTCTGGCGCTGCTTGGGCAAGAGCCGCAGGATACGACGGACGTCGGGCCAAAAGCCCATGTCGAGCATTCGGTCGGCCTCATCGAGTACGAGTATCTCCACGTGCTCCAGATCGATATCTCCTCGGCTCTGGAGATCGAGAAAGCGTCCTGGCGTGGCGACCAGCAGGTCCACTCCGTGATGGAGTGCCTTGGTCTGAGCCGTGTAGCCGACACCGCCGTACACCGCAAGAACTGCATGATGCGTGCTGTGGGCGACTGTGCGTCCGACGCGCTCGATCTGCACACAAAGCTCGCGTGTGGGTGTGACGATCAACGCGCCAATGCGTCCCTTGTGAGCGATCTTGGAGAGTACCGGCAACACGAACGCTGCGGTCTTTCCCGTGCCGGTCTGCGCACAGGCCAGTACATCGCGTCCGGACATGACCAACGGAATGGCCTGTTCCTGTATCGGGGTCGGGGTGTCGTAACCCATTTCGAGCACGCCCTCAAGCGCGGCGTTCGACAAGCCAAGCTCTTCAAAACCCATATCGCTCCTTCTTAGTTTTCCTCGGCAAGTATGCCCGAAGGACGCAGGAGGGTCGAGGCACGCGCCTCAGGTGTGCTTTATGTAGTAGCGGCAGGCGCGAAAGTTCGGGCACTCGCTCGGAAGCTCGTCCACCGTGAAGTTCCAATAATCGCCCTCGACGAAGCATGTGCATTCCACACGATACTGACCCGGCTTCAGTCGGGGACTCAGCCTGTCTTCATCGCTTATCTTTTCACGCCACCACTTGCACTTGCCCGGTATCGGCGCGTACGCATCCATATGGCCTCCATCTGACCACCCCCTCCCCGAGGCGGCTAAACCATATGTACCCCCTACGCTCGGCTCGGCAAGCATCATTCGCCGTCGAATATACGAGTGGCCGGGTCTCATTCGAGAACCCGACCACCGAAAGGCTTACCTGAAAGGCGCGCTACTTCATGAGCGACTTGAACGTCATAGACACAAGACCCATGAACTGGCCGAAGAACTCCTCGAACTTGCCGATCTCATCCTTGGGGCCACGGGCCTCGAAATGGGCGTCGAAATCGCCGCCGGCCACGCGCATCGAAATGTCCTCCATGCTGGCGATCATCCGGCTCAACCGCTTGAACACGAGGGTATCGAGCAAGCCACCTATCACGAGCGTGGCCACGAGCAACGTGACGCCGATGACGACTAGAGTCAGAAGCATCGAGTCCTTCGCTGCGTTGGCGGAGTCCGTGATGTTCTCAATGGAGTACAGGACTCCGACGACGTTGTTCTCCTCATCGCTGACCGGAGAGACGCCGTGTGCATTGGTGAGCTCGTTATCGCTCCATGCGATCGTCCAGTACTTCCCGTCCTTGGTGCCAAGATTCCCGTGACAGGTCTTGGTGCAGCTTCCGTTCTCGATGCCCGTGAGCTTGCCCGTCTCCGGGACGTCGGCCGCGGGGACTTCGAACACAGCTGCGTCGTACAGAGCGTCGCTCGTGGACAGCGCGACCACGTACTGCTCCTGCTCGTCCCAGTTGTTGCCGAGATTCGCCTTCTCCCGCGCACTCACATACGCGGCCTGATCGACGACTGTCTTGTCGAGCAACAGGTAATAGTCCATCCCTGTCTGAGCCTTCATACGATCGAGCCAGTCAGGGCTCTTCTCAAGGAAGGCGGGGTCTGCGCTTAGCTTCGTGACCCCCAACTCCTGGATGTTGTTCCAGGCGGCCTGTGACTGAACGATCTCCTTGAAGGCAGCATCATCAAGACCTGAGGAGTACGACTGGTGCAGGTACACCACGACGGCCGCTGCTCCCAAGATGTTTATGAGCACGACGCCCAGAAGTATCTTGAATCTGATCGGCGAGTTCTTCATAACTGATCCTTCTCCTCGGCAGGCGCACTTGCTGCGGCCATCACAGATCCAGTCCCAAAACGCTCTTTGCCGCATCCCGCAAGGACGCGACCTTCGTCGGTTCATCGACTTCGTTCGGGCCGATGAGAGTGATGATGAACCCGCACTTCATGGCCAACTCCCCACGAGTCTTGAACACGTCGAGATGATTGTCCTCGATGTGCTTCTGTATCGCCACGCTGTACTCGTAGAGCTTGCCCATGTCGCCCCCTAGTTGTATCGGCGCCGATGCAAAGCCCCCTTAAGCCCCTGAATCGATCCGGCTTTGATGCTAACGGCTTATGGCCTGTTGCCGCAAGGCGAGTCCGCCTACGGCCAATAGTCCCTCCCGGGCGTATCGCCTGTGTTCGGGTGCCACAACGGGTTGTGACTGTCGATGCACCCGCCCGTCGCACATGACGCTGCACGCAGGGCATTCGTAGATTCGAAACTACGCAATTCTATGCCAACCAGACCATCATGGTCCTTTCGCACGTAAGGATACTCGTCCACAGTGACACCGCCCGTCGTTTCCGCAGTCCTCACGAGCAGCCGCGGTCGCTTCCAGGCATGCGGGATGCGCGTGTGACAGTCGATGCACTTCTCGCCGTAGTACGTGGGATCTCCGGATTCGTATCGGGCGGTGTGTGCGACGTGGCTCTTGTGAACGTAGTGCCCGCCGGGATCCTGCGTCGCCGAAGAAGACATCGGATGACACTTCATGCACACGACGCGCTCGGTGCCGGTCGCCTGGAACTGAGAGGAAAACTGCGGCGGAGAGCTGTAATTGGTCTGGCTGTACTCAGGATCGATGTACACGCGCACCGCCGCACCATGCGGACCGTTCATGCCATCGGGAAGTGCATGGCAGTCGTCACAACTGACGGTCATGGCCCGGATCTGCTCGGTCGTATCCACGGATCCCGCAGGATAGCCGTCACCGGCAAGCCACTTCGTGGCGCCCACATTGGGCATGAACGCCCACGTGTAGGTCGTCTCCCCAACACCATATGCCGAGGAGGGGAAGACCTTGTCTGTCCGCGTGCCCACGACTTCAGCCGATAGCGCATTGTGCCCGCCGCCGACAGGTGAATCGAACGCGGCGCGCCATCCATCGAACGGATCGGCCCAAACCGCTCCGGGCGGCAGGGTCTCCTCGGCGGATATCCGTGAGTGTGGCGAGGCCACGGCGTAGGCGGAGTCGGTGTCCCCCGCCTGGTGGCATGCCACGCATCGGCGGTCCTTTGAAGCTATGGCCCGCTGCACTGCGGTCGCTTGGGCGTATCTGCCCGTCGTCGGGCTTGCGAGGCCGGTATGGCACATGTCGCAGCTGCTTGCGCCTCCGCCGTCGAGCCTGCCTGCGGCAAGCGTGTTGCCGTGCTCGACCGCGAGATCGACGACATGGCACCCGAAACACCCGACGTTACGACCGACGAGATACTCGACGCCGGCCACGGTGCCTGTGAGATCCGCCGCATGTGAGACGAAGTGGTTGTCCCGCGAGTATCCAACGTGGCAGCTCTTGTCCGCATCCAACCCGCCGCATCCGGTGCGGTAG
>JAHIQC010000294.1 GCA_018902765.1 Actinomycetota bacterium
GCGAATTCCATGATCTCTGCAGGTGAGGCGCCCCGGCTCCTCACGACTTCTTGAAGTGCCTCCATCGCGATGTCGAAGCCGATCCTGTTGCGGTACTTGAAGCAGTCGGCGACGGTCTTGGCGACCCCGTACACGCGAAACTGCGCTCCCGCCATCGTGTGCTCCTCCACCCCGGCCCGAAACGCCGCGTCGCTCATGCTGAACACCTGCACCCGCGGGTAGCTGAACTTGGGAGGCGTCACGTTGCGTGGCAGTGCGATCTGCACGGCATTGGGTATCTGCGTCCCGATGCCGTGATACTCCAGAGCGCTCACAAGGCACAGGACCGCTTTGGGGATGCGGCGCATGACCGCGGCGACATCCGGACTCTCAGGAAGCGGCGCCGAGGCGAGAATGAACACTCCTCTACTCAGGGTCTCAAGCTTCCCGTGATCCCGCATCCAGTACAGGGTTCGCCGATGTATGCCAGCCTCGAGCGCTTCACCCGTGCGCATGACTCCTCCATGCGAGGAGAAGATGGCCTCGGCTACAGCAAGCGCGTTGTCGCTTGGCTCTCTCATGGGACAAATACTACCACACTTGGTGGCGATTGATGCGTATTTTGTCCCATCTTTCGGACAACTGGACGGGTGTCCTCCGAACTCAGGGAACAGCTGGTGCAGGCTCCTTGAACCGGGCGAGGGCATCCACATACCCTCCGAGCTGCCGCTTTTCCCCATACCCGCGCTCGTCCCGAAAACAATTGTAGTCCGATTTCACGCTCGAAATCGGACTACTCAGGTCCTGTGACCTGCGAACAAATGGTGCCCCCAAGGGAATTCGAATCCTGATTGTGCTTGTGACTATTGGTGACTGTTGGTACTCGATGGTACAGCAGAGCTGCGGCGAGTCCCAATAGGTACCAACGAGTACCAATAGTCACCAAGTATTTGGGCGACAAATCGGGCGACAAATCCGGGGCACTTCCCGGCGCCTGCGGTCATCAACGGACACGTCCGACTCAGGCTCAGGTGAAACCCTTCCACGGCTCGCCAGGAAGACGAGCAATGAGACATTCGCTCCCCAACGACCTCCGGGTCCGCAGCAGCGAGGTTCAATGCGGCTGGCCGATCGGTGCCGCGCAACTCACGTTACTCCTGCGCCTGTGTCCGCCTGGCCGCCTGCTAGGCGAGGTGCTCACCGGCGCCGTCACGGGCTGGCTGATCGGTCCTCCGGCATATACGTCTCGACGACGGCGCATGTACCGCCGAGTCGGCGCGTGCTGCCGCCTGCGATGCCGGTCCTGCGAAAAGGCGCTACTTGTCACGAAGGCGGTACTGAGGCGCCCCGTTGGCGAATGAAGTCGAGAAGACCGTCGATGTGCACGATGGGCACATCGGGCTTCGAGAGGTAAGAGGGGAGCTGCAGTGCCGCAAGCACGATCAGGGGCCTAACCTCGTATTCGGAGTCGTGGAGCTTCAGGCAAGCCTGGGTTGCGTAAGGGTTGGCCTGTAGCCACTCAGCCCGCTTCAATTGCTTCCCGATGGCCTTCTCGATGTCGCGGATGTCGTTCTGAAGGTCGGCCGGAACGATTGTCATCTCGAAGCTCTTGCACTCGATCGCCCACAAGATCCCCGCCTCGTGATCTGCAGCGAGGACATCGATATCACCGAGCTCGTGTGGCAGCCTGCACTTCGCCCAACCCTTGAAACGCAGAGTCACATCTGCGTTGGGGAGCGCTTGAAAGAGTCGCGCGACCTGGTCACTGAACTGCTCGCCTCGTAAGTGCTTGAGTCGCCCTTGGAAGCTCTTCATCTCCTCGGATTGCCCCCGAAACCTCCCCTGCGCCACTTGAAGCAGAGTCTGGCGCACTGAGCTGAAGAGGTGTCGTGGACCCCAATGCACCATCGTTCTTCCGCCTCTCTCAACGCAGATGAGCGGGCGAGCGATGTATGAGTACCTGCGGCCGACCCTCCAGGGCAGCACGTCATGCTTGTCCAGGCCTTCCGGAGGGTCCTCAAACGCGTCTCGTGGCCGCAGTGCGAGCCTATCGACCAGGAGGCGTGCGGCGGGATTGCTGATGCGTCCGGCACGAGCCACACGTTTGATGAGCTCCTCTTTCGGCAGTAGCCCCAAGCCGGACGACGCTGAAAACGCAAGCTCGCTCAGTTCGTGCGCGACATCGAGGAACGACTGCATGTCGAGGCCGAGCTCCGCGCGAAGTGCAGCGTCCACTTGGGAGGGTGTCGGAACCGTCGGGGCGCCTGCTTCGTCGTTCTCGGGCGCCACCTGGATGCGAAGGATGTCCTTCAGGTAGAGCGCCTGCGCGTCGAAGAAGTGACCCTGTCTGGATAGGCCGACTCGGCCGGACGCAAGCATGTCTGCGTTTGTAGGCCCCAGCCCGACTTTGCTGAGCTCCGCTTCGTGCGCGAAGTCGAGCAAGATCACCGCACGTGACAACAAGCCGTCGATATCGACGTGTGAGGCGCGCCTGTCCCCGCTGGGAGGAATCGCGGTCGCATATTCGACCAAGAAGCGGCCAGCGATCGCTGTCGATGCCCGCTCCGAGGTCTTGCGAGCATCTCGCGTCAGCATGTCTTCTACATCACCGAAACATGCGTGCGCACGAGCACGAATCCGCTCGTCGACTCTCGTTGCGAAGAGCTGCGCCTCGCATTCATGGATCAGCAACGGCAGCAGATGCTCGTCGTAGCGGGCGACTTCCAAGGCGAGCTGTTCGTACAGCGAGTGAACCATATGGAGGAGAAGCGCACCGACACGACGCTCACAGTCAATCGACTCTCCGAGCCAACCCTTGTTCGCCGTTTCGATACCGAGCCCGTCGAGCACACGGTTCTGTAGGGAGCGAGGCGATTCGTGCGGCTGTGCAAGCCCTCGAGGGTCAATCTCCCAGTCGCCGCGGAGAGTGTTCATCATCCTGCACTCACTGCGCTTGGCCCACTGCGCAAGACTCTCGTGTGCAGCGTTCACGTGTGGCGTCGCATCGTCACCGAGCATCGCGCCAAGGCCGTCGAGAATGACGGCAATGAGGTCGGTCTCGGCATCGCTTGAGTCGACTGAACGCAACGCGAAGCCGGGAAGGAGACGCACCTCCAAGCGGCCAGGTGCCTGGGGAACGACATGAACCAGGTCGCCTGATGTCTCGAGCTCCTGCCCCATGCACACACGAGCCCACGTCTCAGGGGATTCGAGCACTAGCGAGATCACGAACAGATCAAGTCCGACATGATCGAAGGCTTGGCCGAGCGGCTCGGCGAGGCGCCACAGCCAGTAGGCGAGAACCTCGATGAGCTGCGCCTCCATCGGGGTGGGCAAGCCCTCGGCGAGCTCCGGGGCAACGACCCACACAGAGCACGGACCGACAACAAGACTCAGTGCCGGATGCTTCGCGATGGTGGGCTGAAAGATGGGGACCGCAAGGTCCTTGAAGTGGTGCTCGACTTCAAGGAGTGTTCCGGGCTCGTACCCCGGGCAGACATGTCTGCCCACCTTACGTGCGACCTGCCTTCGGAGATCGCCCCCAGAAGATGTGTCGAGAATCACGCCAATCCCAGAACGAGCAACGTCGTCGCCCAGGTAGAAACCATCACCCTTGTCCTCCCAGAGCTTGAAGAGATCCAGGGTGCTCCACGTTCGAACGATGTTGGCTTGGCGCAGCGTCTGCAGGTCCTGAAGGAAGTAGTGCAGTCGACGCGGATGACCACCTATCGAGTCTGCGAGGACACGAAGTTCTTCGAGCGACATCATCGCAACCCGATCGAAGCCCTTTGGCGACGAAGCCCAGGTCAGCGACGCAACCCCGTTACGGCACAACCGCTGCAGCGTCACGAGTAGGGTGACGTCACGGACACCTTGCTTGCGCTTCAATGTTCGCGCCTTCGCCTTAGCTGTCTTGAGAAGCTCGTCCACTCGATCTTGGACGGACCAGGGGCCCGCTGCAGACACGTCCTCGCTTGCGTCGGTCAGGCAAGCAATGAGCACCGCCTTGTCTGTGTCCGAGGCGCACAAGAATAGGTGAGCGCCAACGGGTGGAGAACCGAGATACGACACCGCCTTCAAGCCCAGCGGTGCGAGCATCTGATCCAAGTGCATACCCACCGTGTACTCGAACATCTTGGCGAACTCTGGAAGGCTACCCTCAGCTTCGAGAGCTGATACGGCGGCGCGCGTCATGGCAGGCACGAGCGCATATGGCGACGCGATGATCACTCCGCCGTCGACAGAGAGCAGCGGGTGCCACAGAAGCTCGTTGTCATCAGGGTCGAACGATTCCAGGTCGATAGCGCCCGGGTCACAGATGAGTCGGCCAAGTCCCTCCTCTGTGAAGCGGCCAGTGAACATCAAGTCCTCGAGGTCAGCGGCATCGAAGACGACTGCTTGTGACAGCTCGTGCAGTGCGGACTCAGCCGGGATACGCAGCTCCTCACCGGCGCCACTGAGGAATCCGCTGCTGGGCGAAAGACCGGCATTGCCGCACATGCGATGACTCAGCGCGAGACCGGCGCGGAGTACGTCTTTCGCACGGTCGATTCCAGCAAGCGAACGGGCAGACGGATGCAGGAAAAGGGTCCGCGCAATCAGCTCGAGGGCGTGTACGCCCCCGGGATCTTGTCCGGGCAACACGAGGCGACCCTGCTGCTCGAACAGGATCTCCTGACACACGGGTCCGGGAAGAGGGTCTTCACGAGCAGCCAAGTACTGGAGCGTGGAATCGTGCAGGAACACGTGGTGCGCACTCGAGAGACCTACTCCATCCTTCCCGGCGCGGCCAGGCGCTGCCCCAAGGCTCGCCGCAACCGCCGCCTCGAGTCGGAGCGCCTTCTCCACGTTCTCCGGGCAGAGCTGCAGAGCGGCGAGTTCGCGTACGAGTAAGACAGGATCGAAACAGTCGAGATCAGTGGACAAGGAGCGCAGGTCAACACACTCCAAGAAGGGACCATCCGGGTCCTCGTACTTCGATGCTGCAGGCGGTCTGTTCATGCATGCAGTGTCTCACGCTGCGCTGACACGCGGAGGAGATGGGCGTACTCGGGAAGACGGCTGGGTCTTCATTCGAAGTACCGTAGCGACCCTCGGCGCCTTGACTCCCGTCGGCAGCGCGATCTGCACCGCAGCCGGGATCTGCGTGCCGATCCCTCGTACTCGAGCGCGCTTACCAGCCAGAGGACGGCGCGGGGGACGCGCCTCAACTCAGCCGAACGCCGATTCTGGGCAACGGGAATGGGTCTTGGGCCGCAGGATGGCATCTACACCTCCTCTGAGCTGCGCCTTTACCCCACGCCGGCTCTCAGCCGAAAGACAATTGTAGCCCGATTTCGCACTCGAAATCGGGCTACTCAGGCCTCTGAACTGCGGTTTTATGGTGCCCCCAAGGGAATCGAATCCTGATTGTACTTGTGACTATTGGGGCTCGTTGGGACTCGTTGGTACAGCGGAGCTGCGGCGAGTCCCAATAGGTACCAACGAGTACCAACAGTCACCATGTATTTGGCACCAAATCGGGCACCAAATCCGGCGCTCGATTACAGCGTGAGTGCCCCTGTCAAACCCGGGGCGTTTCACGAGAAGAAGAGAGCCAAATGGTGCAGTTCAGACTTGGACCTACAGGACGCGTTGGTAACTTCTACGCGCGACTTACGAGGGTGACTCTGAGACTACAAGTCAGTAGAAGTCGTGAGCTCGGCAACCGGTTCGCGTGGAGGCTCTCCGATGCTTTTCAGTAGTGCATTGAACTGATCCGGGTCCTTCTCAAAAATCTTGTCCAGCACGAAGTTGGCGAGCTTCGGTATTTCGGGTACTTCGATCGGTCGCATGCTGCGATCGAATATCTGCTCCAGGTGAGACAGCTCATTCGTGAGTCTGGTTGTCAAAGCCGTCGACGCTGGATCGTCGCCGAAGAACTTCTTCAACCTTTCGGTCGCGTCGTTCTGGTCTTCTTGGCAGGGATACTTGTAGAAGAGATACGCCTCGAGGAACTTCCTAAGGTTGTTGCCAAACGAGTAGAAACACTCGTGATTCTCTCTCGCATTCTCATCGTTTCGGCACTTGTATACCTGACCGAACAGATAGTTGAACTCGGTTGCATAGTCTCTGAGATAGGCCGGCATCGGAGTGATTTGACTCCCGCCGCATCCTCTCTCGATGAGGAAGTAGGCCGTGCCCCCATGGGTTCCCGTCGGCTGGGAGAGCC
>JAHIQC010000021.1 GCA_018902765.1 Actinomycetota bacterium
CAGGTAGACCTTCGTGGCGTCCACGCGCGACACCATTGAGCCCAGCACGAGTTCCACGCCCATGCGTTCGAGCCTGCGCACCGCTTTGGCCCGCTGCGGCTCGGGTAGATCGAACAGGATCTGCGAACGCCCTTCGATGAGCCTCACGGTCATGTCTGCCGGGTCCAGGCCTGCGTCAGCCGCCCTGCTGGGAAGCATTTGCCCCAGCGTGCCCACGATCTCGATACCGGTGGCGCCGCCTCCGATCACCGTGAAGCTCAGCACCCGGCGTCGCTCGTCACGATCGGCGATCATCGCTGCACGTCTGAACGCCGCCTCGATGCGCCGCTGGAGATTCTGAGCGTCGTCGACCGACCACATCGTGCCGGCGTGCTCCGCGAGCCCTTCGACCGGAGGCACAAACGCTATGGCGCCCGTCGCGATCACGAGTCGCCAGTAGGGGACCTCTTGACCGGCTTCGCCACGCGCCCCGACGGTCACCAGTCGACGCTCGGGGTCGACGCTGTCCACGCGGTTGTAGCACACCGTGACCGGCAGGTTCTTGAACACCGTGGGATGCCACAGTTCACAGAACTCCGGCCGAGGAGGACCCACTGCAACCAGGTCGAGCTCCGAGAGTGCCTGCTGGCACGGGTTGGGCTCGATAAGCATGATCTCGATGTCGTCGCCGGGCTTGATCGACCGGCCGAGATTGACCGCGAGTGTCGTTCCCGCGTACCCGCCACCTGCTATGACCACTCGGCGCGCGTCAGTATCCGCGACGCAACCGTTCTTGGATGTCGTTTGCACTTCGTCCCCACTCTCGAATCGTGTCAGCGTCTCTGTTGTCGCCCCTTGTGACACTACCCATACCTTCGCATCGGCATGCAGGACCATGATGACAGGACGTGGCCGATGAGGGCGCGAAGTGATTCACGGACCTCACGTGTTGGTCATCGCCAAGAATGTGGAAGATAGGAAATGAAGCGCCTGAAAGACAAGCGCCGCTGGCACACATCTGGAGGCGGACATGCCCATCAAACTGTATGCACTGTCGACCTGCCCCTACTGTCGAATGACCAAGAAGTTCCTTGATGAAGCAGGCGTCGACTATGAGTTGGTCGAAGTCGACCTGCTCGAAGGTGCTGAGCGCGAGGACGCCGTCGCTGAGGTCAGACGCGTCTCCGGAGGAGCATCGTTCCCCGTCGCGGTCATAGGCGAAGAAGTGATTGTGGGCTTCAACAAGAAGCGCATCAAGGAGTTGTTGTCGCTGTGAGCGATGGGACACCTGCGGACGCTCCACGCAACAAGCGCAGCATGTTCGAGCCCGATACCGGCATCGACGACCTCAAGGCGTTCATGGAGCCTTTCGTTGCCAGACTCGGCTACAAGTTCAACACCGAGACCGAGTTTGTAGACGAAGTGCTCGAGGCTGAGCTGGAGATCTTGGAGCGCGATGGTGACATCTACTGCCCCTGCCGCGTTCGCTCGGGCGATCCGAAGCAAGATGCGCAGATCGTGTGCCCGTGCATCCCGTTCTATCGCGACGAGTTCGCGCGCATCCGCAAGTGCTGGTGCGGGCTGTTCATCTTGGCTGATGTGGAAGACGGGGAAGAGCTTCTCGGTGTCATCGAGGAGCCCGAGGGCCCCATCGATGTGCCCGTCTTCGCGTTGGAGGACCTGCCCAGCGGCCAGATCCGTCACATTAAGATCGGCAAACGGGACATTGCTGTAGCACGGGTAGGTGACGAGTTCTTTGCACTGTCCAACGTGTGCCGACACGCCTTTGGCCCTCTCGGCGAGGGACTCATGGATAGTTACATGGTCATGTGCCCCTGGCACGGCTGGCGCTACGACGTCCGCGACGGCACCACCGATCATCCCAACAGCGACGTCCGCACGTACGAGACCACAGTTCGGGACGGTTTCGTGTTCATCCGAATCTAAAGCTGCAAGCCGCTGACAGCGGGGAGGCGATGTCCTCCGCGCGCAGTTTCCACAGAAAGGAAGGGGCGCCCCGCCGGGCGCCCTTTCCTTTCGAGGACTGTTCGAGCACGGAGGACATCGCCTCCCCGCTGTCTACTCTGGCTTCGCACCCTTCTTCGGCGAATCCGTGAACAGTTCGGCTATCCCGCCGATGCTGCCCAAGATGCCGCTGATCTCCATCGGCAGGAAGACCTTGTTGGCCTGGCCGTTGGCAATCGACTTGAGCGATTCCAGGTAGCGAATTGCGATCAGGTCGTTGGTCGGATTGCCTTCATGGATCGCGGCGAACACGTTCTTGATGGCGTCCGACTCACCCTGAGCCAGCGCGATCTTCTGGAACTTCTCGGCCTCGGCGACGCTCTTGATGGCCTGGGCCTTGCCTTCGGCTTCCAGGATCGCGGCGCCTCGGGCACCCTCGGCGCGGGTGATGGCCGCCTGCTTGTCGCCGTCTGCCTCGAGGATCAATGCGCGACGGGTGCGCTCTGCCTTCATCTGGCGGTGCATCGCCTCGGTGACGTCGACCGGCGGCTCGATGCGCTGCAGCTCGACGCGCACGACGCGAACGCCCCACTTGTCGGTAGCGTCATCAAGAATCTGCCGAAGAGCCGCGTTGATCTTCTCGCGGCTTGTGAGTGACTCGTCGAGCTGCATCTCGCCGATGACGTTACGCAGGTTGGTCTGCGCGAGCTTGGTTGCCGCCATATAGAAGTTGGCGACGTTATACATGAGTTTCACCGGATCGGTGGCTTCGTAGTACACGACCGCGTCGACGGTGACCACGACGTTGTCCTTGGTGATGACCTCTTGCGGCGGGACATCCACGACGTTCTCGCGCATGTCGACTTTGCTCAGGCGATCAAGGAACGGCAGGATGATATGAAGGCCGGAGTCGTATGTGCGCTGATACTTGCCAAGTCTCTCGACGATGCCCTTCTCATAAGGGCGAACGATCTTGATGGCGGTGGCGAAGTACACGAGCGCCACAAAAGCGATGATCCCGAAGAAGACTACTGATAGAACCTCAGC
>JAHIQC010000295.1 GCA_018902765.1 Actinomycetota bacterium
ATCGAGAAACTCATCGCTCCTCTAGGCCTCGATGCAGCGAGCGGATGGTGAGCATGAGCCGAGACGACTCCAAAGAGCCAAGAGCGGCACATGTTAACGAGGTACTTCAGCAGCGCGCCCAGTCGTTGGCCCAGGAGGCTAACGAGGAGGTTGTTGAGGACCTCATCTCTGTTCTGCTCTTCCGATTGGGCGAAGAGTGGTATGCGGTGAACGTCGAAGACGTCCGTGAGATATACCAGGAGTACGTGGTCACGCCGATCCCGTGCGTTCCTGACTACATCTTGGGTGTTGTGAACATCCGAGGTGAGATCATTTCCGTCACGGACATCGCGCGTATGATGCGCTTGGGGGCGTTCACTGAGGACGAAGGACAGGCTACGGCGATCGTGATTCAGAATGATGATTGTACGAGTGCGATCGTGGTAGACGAGATCGGCGACATACTCGATGTCCCACGCGATGCTGTGGAACCGCCATTGTCCACCATGGACAGGTCGCAGGCGGAGTTCATCGCAGGGTCGATCTTCATCGACGGCCGGTTGATCGGCCTTGTCAATAAGGACAGAGTGCTTGACCCGATCAGTGCGGACACCAACTAGAAAGACGCCGGAGGCATACGCATGAATAGGATCATCACCGCGATACGCAGCAAGTTCCTTTACAAGTACTCGCTGGTCAACGCGCTCATAATGATCGTCTTCGTCACGGCGCAGTGGGGGATCGCGTGGTTCGTGTTCAGGGATGTGCTGGCGAATCATGCAGACTTGCAAAACAACGTTCTCCTGCTGTCCGCCGGCACGACGGTGCTCGGGTTCGTTTGGCTCGTATTGTTCATGGCCGTCGGCAAGCGCTTCATAGCCCCGCTCCACCTTGTGGTGGAGAGCGTCAAGGCGGCGTGCCAGGGCGAGATCGGACACAAGGTCGACGTCGATTCACCCGATGAGTTCGGGGTACTGGCTCGCTCCTACAATCAGATGCTCGACCTTATCGTCTATCTGATTCGACAGACCCAGGAGTCTTCAAGGCGTCTTGCACAGTCCTCGAGTGAGATTCTGTCGGCGACTGAGCAGCAAGCCTCTGGCTCGGCGGAGCAGGCCGCCTCCATCTCGGAGACGACAGCGACCATGGAGGAACTTGCGGCGACCTACCGCCAGATTGCAGACAATGCGAATCAGGTCGTGAAGATGGCGGAAGCATCCTTGGGCAGCGCGGAGTCCGGCCAGCAGGCCGTCATGAACACGCTGACTGCCATGGAAGATATCAAGACCCGCTCGCAGACTTCTGCGAACAAGATCTTGTCGCTGGGAGAGCGCAGCCAGCAGATCGGCCAGGTCCTCGAGATCATCAACTCGATCGCAGACCAGACGAAGATCCTCGCCCTCAACGCCGCTATCGAGGCTGCGCGCGCCGGCGAGGCGGGCAAGGGCTTCTCGGTCGTCGCCGTGGAGATTCGCAAACTCGCCGAGTCGGTGGTGGATTCGACTGGCGAGATCGGTTCGATCATGACCGAGATCCAGGGCGCGGCGAACGATCTGGTCATCGCGACCGAGCAGGAGCTCAAGCAGGTTCAAGGCGGTGTCGATCTGGCACACGTGACCGGCGAGTCACTGGACCAGATACTCGAGATGATCGAACAAACGACTGTGTCGGCCAAGGAGATCTCGGCGGCGACGCAGCAGCAGAAGAGCGCCACAGACCAGGTCGTCAAGGCGATGCGCGAAGTCGCGGCGGTCGCGCAACAGACGGCCGCCGGCGGACGACAGGTCGCTGGCAGCGCCGAGCAGTTGTCCAACATCGCCAAGGAGTCCGCTCAGGTCGGCTCTGCTTTCAGAATCGTCGAGTAGGCCAACCTGCGATAAGGAGCCGTCAATATGGTCGAGTTCGACCGTAGCGTGTTCATAGTGAAGTTCCAAGAAGAGGCCCAGGATCTCCTGCAGCGCCTCAATGAGGGCGTTATCACGCTCGAGGCCGAGCCTTCGAACCGAGAACTCATCGATCAGATGCTCCGAGACGCGCATACGCTCAAGGGCAGTTCACGGATGGTGGGGCTCATCGCCATATCCGATGTTGCGCATCGGCTCGAGGACATCATGGTCAAAGTTCGCGACGGTGAGATGCTCTACACGCCAAAGATGAGTGACTATTTCTTCGAGGCGCTCGATGCGATCATGTTCCTGTCTGACAACCGCGGCGAGAACCCCGATGACGCCTTGGATCTCGCTGGTCTGCAGGCCAGACTGACCGCATTGGCGTCGGGGGGAACGACTGCCGCCGGAGAAGCAGTAGCTGCCCCTCCCGCCGCTCCTGAAAAGGAGCAGTCTGTTCTGGATGCGTCCGAGCAGGACCTTGCGGATGCTCAGCATGTCGATGTTGAGTCCCTAGACGAGGCCCCGGTGGCATCGGGCACGCTCACAGTTGCGCATTCGGGCAAAGGCAAGCCTGAAGCCTCACTCAAGTCCAAGGTCCAGAGCAC
>JAHIQC010000296.1 GCA_018902765.1 Actinomycetota bacterium
CGTCATTGGACCCTATCTCCACACAGCAGATCGAGGACACGATCGCAGAGCTCAAGGAGATCGTCACCATTGTCATCGTGACGCACAACATGCAGCAGGCGGCGAGGATCTCGGATCGTACGGCCTTCATGTTGCGAGAGAGCATGGATCGCCCGGCGGGCTTGGTCGAGATCGGCGATACACGGGTGATGTTCACGAACCCGGGGGACAAGCGCACCGAATCCTACATCACCGGCCGATTCGGCTAGGCGCACAGACTCCACCTTGGTTGGATTCTGTTAAGGCCGGGATTCGCACCATCCCAGATGATCGAAGTAGTCGAGGGCCCGCGACGTCCCACTACTCGATCATCTGGAGGAATCGTGAAAGCTTCATATTTCATACGAGCAGGTGTGGCTGCAGCACTGTGTTTGGCTACCGCCGTGCCCATAGCCAGTGCCGCTGAAAAGCAGCCTGCCTACCCCACTGTTGTGAGCGTTGAGGGCGAGGCTCGGCCGGATCTCCCGAAAGATACCGCCGCACTCTCGGCGTCCTCGATACCACTGCCCGCCGAGGCCCTGGTCGATGCCACCTACTCGGCTTCGGGCGATGTCGCCCCAACAGACGTCGCGCCAACAAGCGTTGCTCCAACATCGGGCAACTCGCTGCCCATCGGCGACTTCAAGGATGGCGACATCATCCTCGGCTTCAACACGTGGAGTGTTGGCCACTGCGGCATCTTGGACGGTACGCGCAACATCGCGCTCACGACCTCTTGCGTATGGAGTGCCGTCAAGGAATCGCCGGGCTGCGTGGTCCTTGAGCGGCCCAGCAAGTATCGCGGGTACGATTTCGCTTACGGGCTGTGGGTTCCCAGGGCGCTGGCGTCGCAGCGCACGTCGGCCAGACGGTTCTGTTCTTCGCAGATCGGAGAGCGCTACAACCTCTTCTCTGCGAAGAGCGACTACACACAGTGGTACTGCAGCAAGCTGCCATGGGCGGGCTATCGCGACAGGGCCATGCGGGATCTTGATGCAAACGGCGGCTACTGGGTGACTCCCGCTGACGTGTACAACGACAACGACACAAGTGTCTTCGCTTCGGCTCAGTAGGTGGCTGGACTGAAGTTCCTACAGTAAGGGGGAGGCGGTCATGGTTTCAATCGTTCGCGGGAGAGTCTGTCGTTCACTGTTGGTGTTGTTGCTCACACTGCCCTTCGGGTGTTCGGCGCGCGAGTACCGATTGTTCGAAGCGACGAGAGATCCTGTGATCGCCGTCCTCTGCCAGATGACACGCGAGTTGGTCTTGCTCGACCCCGAGGACCTGAGCGTGGTGAGACGGATACCGCTCAAGTCGCAGTCACTCGATTTGGATACGGATGGCCGCAAGTTACTCACTGCACAGACGGGCGGCCACGGGAGCGAGATGGGCAAAGAGTACGGTTGCGTGGACCTGGATGCCGGTACGGTCCACTACACGTCACTTACGAGCATTGATATCCAGACGGTGAGCGTTGCGGATGACGGCTGGTACATGTTGACTGCTGGGCTTGTGAATGAGCGCGGGCAGTGGCTTCATCGTGTCGATGCGGATGGGAATATCGAGGACCTACAGTTGCCTCCGGGTATATGCGGGAGCACTTCGGTACGTGATCGGGTTTGGGTGTGGCATTTCTGGGACGATGAGACGGGTAATCCCTCGGACGAGTACATGATCTACGGGCCGACCGGTCGACCGGAAGTAATCTCAAGCCAGCTTACGATGACTGTCGGTGTATGCGGATTCGACGATGAAGTCATCGCCTTCGGTGTTGACGGAGCCAATGCGCAGCTCGTTCGGCACGATGCGCGCACGGGCAGGGTGCTCAAGATCGCGACGACAGACGGATTCGAGGTAGGTCCGTCGTATGCATGGTCCGCTGGTAGGTATCTCGCCATCGCTGACGGCCCATCCGAGGACTACTACCAATCGACGAGGCTTCTGCTCATCGATCCTCAGACCCTAGAGGTTGTCCGGGTCGTGGAATCACTCAAAGGTGTGAGTGCGGTGTCTGCAGGACCCAAGGGCAATCTGATTGTTTGCGAGGGAGACGGCAGCGTCTCACTCGTTGATCCCAACACCGCGAGGAGGTTCGTCACGGCCAAGATCGGTGATCCTCGCGGGGACTTAGTCGATGTTGCATATGTACCCTGACGCGGAGCAGCTGCGAGGGCTCGTAGGTCGCCAGTTCGGGGCGATTGGTATCTAGGACAACGACAGGACGCGCTGAGGGGGGTTAGCGCGTCCTGTCCAGTGCGAGCGGCGTTTCCCGCCCCAAAGGGGGGAGGAGAGGTGGCGGGTCGCCATGCTCTAATCTGATGCAAGCAACGAGTGTGCCGAGTTTCTCGACACACTCGTATGTAGATGCTGGGCTAACGAAGAGCTGCGAGAGCCCCTGGTCTGCTACGGCTGATCGAGCCGAGCCGCGACATAGCCCCGAACGTCTTCCATGCTGAATCCATGGACGTTCTTCACTTCCTTCAGGGGTAGATCCATCTCGGCCTCAGTGACGCCGAAGGCGCTCTGCAGATCCGCTGCGGGTATGCCTGAGGCATCGGATACCTCGCGCATTGTCGCGGAGCCCTTGATAGAGTTGGTGTCTACGGGCACCCCTTGTTTTGCGGCGCGATTGATTTCACTTGCCAGCGTCGGTTGCTGAAGATCGAACCAGCCCAGAGCGGTGGAAAGCAGCGCGATTCCGAAGAAGATCGCGAGCGTGAGCACGGTCAGCTTCTGAGCAGTGATGGCGCGTCCGCTGCGCGAAGCGATTGAGAGTGCTCCGGGGGCGGGACACGCGGTTACGCACTCGGAGCATGCGATGCATTCCGACGAGTTGGTGATCTGCTGTGTAGCGACCGGCAGGTTCACCGGGCAAGCGCGGTCGCACAGCCCGCAATCCACACAAGCGTCCGTGTCGCGGGTGATGCGAAACATACTTAGGCGAGTGAAGATGCCCAAGAATGCGCCCATCGGGCATGCATACTTGCAGAAGAAGCGGTCGTATACGAGCGAGCCCAACAACGCCACGAGCAGCACGAACAGTCCGACACCCAACTCTGTGAGCAGTTCGGGCGACGTCAGGTGGTGATAGGCGACCCACGGGTCGTACGCCCTGATCACAAGGTCGCTAACTGCCCATGTCCACAAGGTGAATCCGAGTAGCACGGCGTACTTGAGGTACCGCGCGGGGCGATCGAGGATCTTGGGCAGGACAAGGCGTCTCCCGAATAGCTTGCGACCTGTTCGAGCCGAAAGCTCCTGCAGCGTGCCCAGCGGGCATACTTGGCCGCAGAAAGAGCGGCCCATGAGAAGGGCGGTAGCAACGACGCCTACGAGAAGAATCAGGCTGCTCAGGGCGATCTTCTTTATCAGGAAGCCGCCAGCGATGAACGCCCATAGCGTCTCGATCCCGCCGAAGGGGCAAAGCGCATCCACGCTCACCGGCCGCCATGCGACCCCCTTGGCGCCATGAAGAAGGCCAATCGCGGTGGAAATCGCCAGTACTGCCAGCAAGCCACCTAGCCTCAACGCACGAGCTCGTTTGCGGGTGGCTTTGTCCGTGGCGATGCTGCTCATATGACTCCGATCGGTCGTTTTCGTTCCTCGTGAAGCGTAGAGAGTGCGAATGAACGCGAGTCGTACGTGGAGTGAAGAAGTTGTGTGCGATGTGTTGCGGCCAGCGTGATATCTTGGCTCCAACACTGCGTCTGAAGGGGCAGCATGGAGCACATGACAATCAGAGAAGCCGCGACTGAGGACATCGAGTCGATTGCGCGTATATACAACCACTACGTGTTGCACGGCACCGCCACGTTCGACACTGAGCCCAAGTCAATCGAGGACCGAGTCGTCTGGCTTGACTCGCACGGCCCCCGCCACCCTGTACTCGTCGCCTTGGTCGATGGTGAAGTGGTCGGATGGGGGTCCTTGAGTCCGTGGCACCCACGGCCGGCCTACAACGATTCCGTCGAAGTGTCGACATATATCGACCCCGAACACTTGGGCAAAGGAATCGGATCTCAGCTGATGGCGGCGCTCATCGCGCGTGCGTCAGATATCGGGCACCATGCGGTGATCTCTCAGATTGTTGCGGGAAACGAGGCGAGTCTCGCACTCGGAGAGCGTTTCGGATTCAGGGAAGTCGGTCGTCTGCCCGAAGTCGGCCGCAAGTTCGGTACTCTGCTCGACGTCGTGCTCATGATTCGCCTTATCTAGGATTCCAGCTGGCGTGTTTCTCGGTGTTTGTGAGCAAGGTCTTGTAGAATCCTTGGGTACCGCAAGTCTACAGACAAGGTCACAAGCATGCTCGGAAAGGCCGTTTCAGTCACCAAACGCACTGCCAACCGGGCGCAGGAGGACTTTCACAGGTTCCTGGCGCTGGAGGTTTCCGGGGGCGTGGTGCTACTCGTGGCGGCTATCATCGCGCTCATTGCGGCGAACTCGCCCCTAGCAGATTCATATGCACGCCTGTGGGAGATCCCAATCTCGATAAACATCGGTGGTTGGCACATCTCCGAATCCCTGATCGGCTGGATCGACGATGGGCTTATGGCCCTATTCTTCTTTGTGGTCGGCCTCGAAATCAAGCGCGAAGTATTGGTCGGAGAGCTCTCCTCGGCGAGGAAGGCAGCTTTGCCGATCATCGCAGCGATCGGCGGGATGCTCGCGCCGGCACTCATCTACATTCTGTTCAACCGAGGAACCTCTGGGGCGGCCGGTTGGGGTATTCCGATGGCAACCGACATCGCCTTCGCCCTCGGCGTGCTCGCCTTGCTTGGCAGTGCGGTTCCTGTCGGCCTCAAGGTGTTCCTGACGGCTCTGGCCATAGCCGATGACATCGGCGCCATCATCGTGATTGCGATGTTTTACACCGAGCAGATCCACTGGGCTTGGCTTGGGGCCGGGCTGCTGTTGCTGCTCTTCCTCGTCGCCCTCAATCTGATGAAAGTGGACAGTCCGGTCCCGTACGCGATCATCGCGACGGTGATCTGGTTTTGCTTCCTGCACTCCGGGATCCATGCGACCATCGCCGGGGTCCTCGTGGCGCTTACGATACCAGCGACAGCAAGGACCCAACCACTGGCGTTCGTGGAGTGGACCCGTGGAAAACTGGACCGGATAGTGGGTTGCGATGTGCCGGGCGCACATGTTCTCGAGGACGCCGAGCAGCAGTACCTGGCCCTCGAGATTCGTTCTGAAGCACTCCATGTCGCCGCCCCGTTGCAGCGACTTGAGCATGGTTTGCAGCCGTTCACTACCTACCTGATTCTCCCGCTGTTCGCCTTAGCGAACGCCGGGGTGACGCTGACCGGCTACAATCTGGCGGAACTGCTCATTCAGCCGGTGACTCTGGGCATCTTCTTCGGCCTGATCGCAGGCAAGGCTTTGGGGATCTTCTCCCTGACATGGATTGCGATCAAGCTCAAGCTCGCCGATCTGCCTCCCAACGTGAACTGGGGGCACATAGCCGGAGCCGGGATTCTGGGCGGCATCGGGTTCACCATGTCCCTGTTCGTGTCCAACCTCGCTTTCTCGGACCCACTGCTGTTGGCCGAAGCGAAGTTCGCAATACTCGTGACCTCGCTCGTGGCCGGTGCTCTGGGCCTTGTTTTCCTCAAGTTGGTCTCGAAACGCACGCCAGCGAACGAAGTGGTCTAGCGCGAGGAAGGCAGGGCGTTTGGTTTGTTCCTCATCGCGGACAAAGGAACAGCAGTCATCTGCGCCGCGCTTCACTGCGGTCACGAGCTGCGGCCCGAGGTTTCGAGTCTCATGGCGCTCGATGAGACACAGCGTCTGCGCGAGGAGGATCCTTTCACGGACACGATGGCTGACATTGGCACGAGTCGCATGATCGCGGTCCGATCGCGTTTTGAGGTCGACCTGAATCGCCCACGTGACCAGGCCGTCTACCTAGACCCTGCACAGGCCTGGGGCCTCGATGTGTGGAAGGCCGCGCCCCCCTTCGAACTTGCCGAGGAGTCCCGCCGCATCTACGACTCCTTCTACGCCTCGGCGCGCGAGCTGCTGGACGCCGCCGTGGCGCGGCATGGCGCCTTCGTCGTGTTCGACATCCACAGCTACAACCACCGTAGAGATGGGGCGGGATCTCCCGGTGCGGATGCGGCTACCGACCCGGAAATCAACCTCGGCACCGAGTCGGTGGATCGGGAGCGGTTCGGAGGCGTTGTCGACGGCTTCATCAGCTCGCTCACCCACGCGGGCTACGACATTCGACAGAACGTGAAGTTCCGTGGCGGGAACTTTGCCCGCTGGATAAATGCGACATATCCGGGCGTTGGGTGCGCCTTGGCCATCGAGTTCAAGAAGACCTTCATGGACGAATGGACCGGGCACTCCGATCCTGACGCTATTGAACGCGCGCGAGATGCTCTTGCTGCGACGGCCGTTGCGGTCGCACCGCTGATCGCTGGAGGCGCTCGATGAGGACTCAGCAGCTCACCGAGAAGCGCATAGCGGACATTGTGGAGCGCATTCGCTCGGACCGTCCGGTTCGCCGGGCCATGCCGGGGTGGGGTCGCTTGCATGTGGACCGACAACTCCCGTTCCTGCTCGTGTATCGCCGACCGCACGATCGATCTGACCCGGGTACAGAACGTCTTGCCCAAGGCGTGGCCGGCTACCTGCTGGTCGACGGGGACCCTAAGCAAGCTGCTCGCGTGAGCCAGCTGGTTGAGTCAGTCGCGCGTGTGATGCGAGATGAGTTCGGCGCCTTCCTCATCATCGAGATATGGGCGACACCAGAAGGTGTCGTTCCGCAAGACGACCATGTCGCACCGCGACCCGGGTACGACATCATGCACCACAAAGACGCCGGCATCCTGCCGACGATCGAAGAGCTGGCCGCCGGTCTGCGTGAGTCGCGAATCATGCGCCAGGTGCCTCAAGTGGCCGCAGGCGAGTCCCGACGCGTCGCCCCGCCCGGAATGCGGCCATTGCTCGACGCAAAGAAGCTGCGTGCATTGAATGCAGACCTCATCGGCATCCAGATACGGCCCGTCTATCGCGAGGAAAGCGGCGACATCTACCCGGTTGTGCTTCGACAGATGTCTCGCCGACTGTCCACCTGTGTCGACCGAGCCGCATACCGCTTCACCCGCACGAGAACCACCGCTCGTCCGGTGCACTATCACGCGCTGGGGCGTCGGGCTGTGGTCAAGGCAGTATGGGAGGTCGACCGAGCGCTTGCCGAGATTGGCGAGTCATTCGATCCACTACTGCAGGTCACTCCGGTCAACGCCGAGAAAGCGTGGGCCGAGTTCAGCGCGTCTCGCTACCAGCGCCGCCCGCGCTTCGTGTATCGACCCTTGCCCTTCGATCCTGGTCGCATGAAGCACTGGCTGTGGTCCGTTCGACCCGAACGGGTCGAAGACCCGACGCTCATGTACCTGTTCCGCGACACGCAGTATTCGCTCGATCGCAGCATCTCGCTTCTAAGCGAGATCGAGCGCCCGGGGTTCTTGCAGACCTCACTTCAGATTCACGGCGGAGTCGAGGATGCTCTCGTCTCACTTGCAACCGAGCTGCTCAACACGCTCCCGCGCAGCCGTCGCTCCTCGGCAGTGCAACACCTCAACGCCGAGGAGTTCGCTTCGCTGGCCACATTGGAGGTTCTCTCGTACCGCGAGGAGTACCCGCAGTTCGGGGCCCTTCCTGAGGTGCGCGACGACATCTACTCGGGACTGATGGTCTCGCACGGGCATCTCTACATTGGAGCCGAGGCGCACATCCCGGCTCAACGGGCAGACGCCCTGATCCAGCACGAAGTCGGCACGCATCTCGTGACGCATCACAACGGCCGTTCTCAGCCCCTGCGACTTCTTGCGGTCGGGCTTCCGGGCTACGAGGAGCTTCAAGAGGGGCTCGCGGTGCTGGGGGAGTACCTGGTGGGCGGGTTGGACGCCGAGCGTCTCCGCGTGCTGGCGGCCCGCGTCGTTGCTGTGCATGCGATGATAGGTGGGGCGCAGTTCGTCGAGACGTGGCGCATACTGCGCGGATACGGTTTCTCGCAGCGCGCAGCATTTACCATCGTGACCCGTGTGTATCGCGGAGGTGGCCTGGCCAAAGATGCGATGTATCTGCGCGGGCTGGTGGGCATTCTCGACTATGTGGCCGATGGCTGCGCGTTCGATCGCCTATTCCTCGGGAAATTCGCGGTCAAACACGTTCCGGTCATCGACGAGTTACTTCTTCGTGAAGTACTATCGCCGCCCGCGGTACTTCCGCGATACTTGATGCGCTCAGATGCGATCGAGAGGCTCGGCCGAGTTGCCGAGGAAGGCCTTTCGGTCACCGACTTGGTGAAAGGACGCGTGCGTAGGCGATGAAGATCGGATTCCTGGTCAACGATATCGAGACCGAACAACCCGGATACTCCACGACTCGGATGGCGATGGCGGCCATCAATCGCGGACATGAGGCGTGGATAATCACGCCGGGGGATCTGGCCTACGACCCCGATGAGATGATCAAAGCTCGCGCCAGACACGCGCCCAAGGACAAGTACAAGGGCGGCACGGCCTATCTGGCAGGGCTCCAGGGAAAGAGCGCTCGCACGCGCCGCATCACTGTTGACGACCTTGACGTGCTGATGCTCCGAAACGATCCGTCGCAGGACTACGAGCACCCGTGGCGGCAGTACGCCGGCATCGATTTCGGCCGAATCGCGATGCGCAACGGTGTCATCGTCCTGAACGACCCGAACGGCCTGGCCAAGGCCATGAACAAGATGTACTTCCAGCTGTTCCCCGAAGAGGTGCGCCCTCGTACGCTCATCACCCGCGATCGCGACGAGATCAAGCAGTTCGTGAAGGAGGAAGGTGGCCGCGCGGTCATCAAGCCGCTTCAGGGCTCAGGGGGCAAGGGCGTGTTCCTGGTCGACCACGCCACCACCAAGAACTTGAACCAGATGGTCGATGCGCTTACGCGCGATGGGTACGTGATCGTCCAGGAGTATCTGGAGGCAGCGGAGGACGGCGACACACGCCTGTTCATGATGAACGGGCAACCGTTGCGTCACAAAGGCAAGTACGCGGCGTTTCGTCGTGTCAGGCAGGGCGACGACATCCGCTCCAACGTGCATGCGGGCGGCAGTATAGCCCCTGCGGTCATATCGGATGCGGAGCTGCGCATCGCCGAGATCGTGCGGCCCAAGCTGGTCGCTGACGGCATGTTCCTGGTTGGCCTGGATATCGTCGGCGACAAGCTCATGGAAGTGAACGTGTTCTCGCCCGGCGGTCTTGGCAGCGCGCAGAAGTTCGAGAAGGTCAATTTCTCGCACGCGGTAATTGATTCGCTGGAGCGCAAGGTCGATTACATGAGCTTCTACCGCCGACGCTTCTCCAACACCCAGATGGCGACGCTCTAACCTTACGCTCTGTGCAGGGCACAGCACGCGCACGTCGAATCCTTTAGGTCGGGGCGTCATTCCGCCGACGGGGATTGCACATGTGGCAGGCTGAGTTGCTGGGTCAGGGATCGACGGTGGGTCGCACTGCGGTTCCGCAAGAGTCCGACGCTTCGGCGTTCGGCGCCGATTGTATGCTCGTGGATGCTTTCGCTATCGCCTGCGGCCTGCCTTTGTACTATGTGATCGGCATCCCGAGTTCAATGCCGCTCATGCTTGCATATGTGGCGTCGGTCGTGGGGCTTGTGGCTCTGACCCCCTATATGGTCTGGCTTATGCACTGGGGGCTTCCGGTGCCTTTGCGGGTACGACGCATCACAATGACCTCACTTTTGTACCTCACACCAATGCTGATACTCGCATTGATCGTTATTGCTCTTGAGATGCAACGAGTGTTCCTCGGCGTGGCGATCATGGGATTTGCCGCCGCCGTTCTCATCGCCGTGGCAGGCGAGCGTTTTCGCGATTATCCGGCACCCACGAGGCTTGTCCTGATCCGCGTCGGCGCGGCGGTGCTCACTCCTGCGATCGTGCTGTTGCTTACGCAGTGGATGCCCCACGGTGTCGAGATCGTGGCCGGCTGGGCCATCCCGGTGCCTGCTGTGGCCGTGGGCGCACTCGGTGCCGCACGCGGATTCTCACACCAGATGGCGCTGCGGGACAGGCTGATCTCTCACAGCTAGCGCGGATTGAGTTTGGGTCCCAGTTGGGCCGGGCCGTGTTCCCTAGTCGAAAGTCCCGAATCGTCGAGACCATCCGTGGCCAACGATCGCCGAGTTGAGCTGATCGCACAGCTTCTGCCGCGTGTAGCGGCCCGGCGGCAGGAGATTGACGATTCCGAGCGCATCATCGGGCAGGTCGACGGCTTCGGCTCGCAGTATGATGTCGAGGCGCGAGACGAACTTGTGCTCGCGAAATACAGCCTCGATCATTCGTTGCATCTGTTCTCGGGTATCTTCCATGGTGGACAAGGGTAGCATGCGCGCGCCTATGGATGGAGTCA
>JAHIQC010000297.1 GCA_018902765.1 Actinomycetota bacterium
GAGATCGAGTCCCACATCGCGTCGACACCAACGCCAACAGGCGTCACCACACCCATACCCGTGATGGCTATGCGCTTCATGCCGCTCCCCCTTCGGTGGCCACCGTCCACTCGGAGACGAGCCGATCCATAAGCTCAGCGACGGTCGGAATGTCGCGAATGCGCGCAGCCGCCGAGCCAGCGAATATCAATCCTTGCTCAAGATCGCCCGCTTGGGCTTTCACGAGCTTGTCCATGATGCAGAAATCCTTCCCGCACTTCTTGAGGCACACGATGCATCTCTCGATGCGGGGCACATCGCCCGCGGCCAATCGCTCGGTGAGCGAGCTGCGGATCGCGCGTCCAGGAAGGCCGACCGGGCTCTTGATGAGCACGATGTCCTCAGGTGCGCAGCCGACATAGAGATCCTTAAAGTTCTGTGCTGCCGAGGACTCGACGGTTGCCGCGAAGCGCGAGCCCATCTGGACTCCGGCGGCACCAGCGTCCAAGGCTGTCTTGATGTCCGCGCCCGTGACGATACCACCGGCACCAATCACCGGTAGGTCGACGGCGTCGACGATGCGGGGCAGTAGGTCGAGCATAAGCTCGTCGGTACCCAGATGCCCTCCAGCCTCGACTCCTTCAACAATCACCGCTGAGGCCCCGAAACGCTGCGAGAGCTGAGCGACACGCTCGGACCCCACGATCGGCACCATCGGCGTTCCGGCGTCCTTGCACCACTGGAACACATCGCGAGAGAAGCCCGCACCGGCGATGACCAGATCGATACCTTCTTCCAGTGCAACGTGAACCAGTTCGGCGAAGCGTTTGACCGCCACCATGATGTTGACGCCCACAACGCCGCCTTCCGCGATCTCACGCGCACGGCGGATTTCTGCGGCCAGTTCCTCGGGCTCAAGTCCCGAGCCGGCGATCACGCCGATACCCCCGGCCTTGGCAACTGATCCCGCCAGCGACGAAAGGGAGATGCGAACCGCCATCCCGCCTTGAATGATCGGCAGCCGAGCGGTGACGTTCCCTATGGTGAGTTTGGGCATTTCCACGCGACTGGACCCTCCTGCGTCAAATGGCCGGAAAGACCGGGCGGGTGTTACCCCGCCCGGTCGTAAGCGCTTAAGGTCGAGACTACGCGTGGGCCGCGATAAACGCGACAGCGTCGCCTACGGTCTTGATCCCTTCGGCTTCCTCATCGGGGATCGAAACGGCGAATGACTCCTCGAGCGCCATGACCAACTCGACTATGTCGAGCGAATCAGCGCCCAGGTCGTCGACGAACGAGGCCTCCTCGATCACATCGTCCTCCTCGACGCTCAGCTGATCGACGATGACCTCTTTTACCTTCTCGAAAATCTCATCGTGCTCCATGTACAGAACACCTCCTTCCCGTGGCTGCAGCCACGATACTTTCGTCGGCACACTTTAGACGAACGTCATGCCCCCGTCGACAGCAAGCGTCTGACCAGTTACGTAACGTGCGTCATCCGAAGCAAAAAAGGCAACCGCCGCGGCTACATCATCGGGCTCGCCGAACTCGCGCATGGCAATCTGGGACTTGGCCGCTTCTTTGATCGCATCCGACAGATCGGCCGTCATATCTGTGCCGATGAACCCGGGAGCGATGGCATTCACGCGGACATTGCGTGGTGCCAATTCACGCGCAAGTGACTTTGTCAGCCCGATGACCCCGGCTTTGGCAGCAGCATAGTTTGCTTGCCCCGCGTTTCCGACAAGCCCGACCACCGACGTGATATTGATGATGCTGCCAGAACGCTGCTTCATGAGGGGACGTGCTGCCGCGCGAACTATGGAGAACACGCCGGAAAGATTTGTGTCGATCACAGCGGACCAGTCGTCATCGCTCATCCGTACGACCAAACCGTCGCGCGCAATGCCGGCGTTATTGACCACAATGTCCAGTCCGCCGAGTTTCGCTATGGTCGACTCGACCAAAGCGGTGCATGCGGCCGGATCGCTCACATCGGCCTGCAAGGCTACCGCGCTGCCGCCAAGAGCCACAATTGCGGCCACGACCGCGTCAGCAGCGCTCTTGCTTCCCGAATAATTGACGGCCACAGCAGCGCCCTCTGCGGCAAGACGCATAGCCACAGCCGCGCCGATCCCGCGAGACGCGCCAGTGACCAGCGCGGTCTTACCCTCGAGTCGCTTGGTCATGCCACGACCTCCTCGGCGATTGTCTGAAGCGGCGTGTCCTCAACAGACACGGCCGTGATTCCCTCGATACCGCGAGCCAAACCGCGCAAGACGGTTCCGGGTCCGGACTCGATAAGTACGATCGGCCCGTCGGCGACAAGCGCGGACAGAGTCTCGGTCCAGCGCACGGGTGAGGTGATCTGAGATATGAGCCGCTCTCGGATGAGTTCCGCATCGGTCACGGGCGTAGGTGAGGTGTTCTGAACGACCGGAATGCTCGCATTGTTGAACTCTGCTTGGCGCACGATGTCCTCGAAGGCCGTGCGCGCGGGCTCCATCAGCGGCGAATGGAATGGACCAGCTACCTTCAGCGGGATGATGCGCCGTGCACCCGCTTCGGTGAGCTTCGCTGTCGCCGCCTCAATCCCCGAATCGGTGCCGGAAATGACAACTTGACCGGCTGAGTTGTCGTTGGCGACCCACACGCCCTCCAGCCCGACGATGGCCTCTTGAATCGCGGCAGCTGACAGCCCAAGGACCGCCGACATCCCGCCCGGAGTATTGGCCGCGGTCATGGCCATGAGCCGACTTCTCTCCACGACCAGCTCCAAGCCGGCCTCCACCGAATAGACGCCAGCCAGTGCCAAAGCCGCCAACTCGCCTAGCGAGTGACCTGCGAGGACATCCGGCACTACACGACAATCCATAAGGGCGATGCCCCACGCCCAGTCAGCCAAGTAGAGAAGCGGCTGCGCGACCCGAGTGTCTGCAAGCTGCTCGGGCTCCCCCGCTGCGGCCAGCACGCGCAAATCAAGGCCCGAGAGAGCCTCAGCGGCATCCAGTAGACGCACGAAGGTGTCGTTCTCGGGAATCAGATCGAGCATCCCGAGTTTCTGCGAGCCCTGTCCGGGCAGTATGAATGCGGTACGTGTCGTCATCACACTACTCCGCCAAGGTCCCAAGCCTGCCGAGGACCTCCTCGGCACCGCTCATGATCTCTAAGATGATCTCAGCTGCAGGCTGGATCGCGCACACCATGGCAGCTGCCTGACCGGCCATAAGCGAGCCCATGTGCAGATCGCCGTCGCGCATGGCAGCGGCCAGCTTGCCCGCACCAAGCTCTTCGACGGCTTCAGGACGATTGTCCTTATCAAGCTCCTCGATCATCTTCGAAAGCTTGTTCTTGATTACGCGCACAGGGTGACCGGTCGAGTTGCCGGTGACCACAGTGTCACGATCCTTGGCTTTGATGATGCGCGCTTTGATATCCGGGTGGATCGTGCACTCGACCGCGCACATGAATCTCGTGCCGACCTGCACGCCCTCTGCGCCCAAGGCAAATGCAGCAGCCATTCCTCGTCCGTCAGCGATGCCGCCAGCTGCGATCACAGGAATCTGGACGGCGTCGACTAGCTGCGGGGTGAGAACCATGGTGGTGAGCTCGCCGATGTGGCCGCCAGCTTCCATACCCTCGCCGATGATGGCATCCGCGCCGATGGATTCAAGTCGCTTTGCCAAAGCCACGCTCGGAGCGATGGGCAGTACCTTGATGCCTTTTGCCATGAGGGAGTCCATGTACTTCCCGGGGTTGCCTGCACCCGTGGTCACGGCATGGACGCCCTCCTCAAGCACCATATCGACGAGTTCATCGATGTGGGGGGTGAGCAACATCAGGTTCACGCCGAACGGCTTGTCGGTGAGCTGTTTGGCCAAACGGATCTGATCGCGCAGGATCGCGGTGGGCATGTGTCCGGCGCCAATGATGCCCAGACCCCCGCCGTTGCTGACCGCAGCCGCCAGTTCAGCGGTGGCGGTCCACGCCATGCCACCTTGGATGATCGGATACTCGATGCCTAAAAGCTCGGTGAGCCGGGTACGAAGGGCCATCTCATGCCTCCTTGTCAGGTATGTTCTTGGTCCAACGTACGACTGCCGCTCCGAAAGTGAGCCCGGCGCCGAATCCGACAAAGGCGATGTTGTCGCCCTTGGATATTCGACCCGCAGTATACAGTTCGTCCAGGGCCAGTGGTATGGATGCGGCTGACGTGTTCCCTGTGCGCTCCAGGTTGGAATAGACCTTGTCGTGTTCGATTCCCAGGCGCTCCTCGACTGTGTTCAGGATGCGCTGGTTCGCCTGATGTGGCACAAGCCATGCCAAATCGGAAACCTCGAGTTCAGACGCCGCAAGCGCCTGCTTGGTCACGGTCGGGATGACGCGCACAGCGAACTTGAAGACGTCATTTCCCGCCATCTGTAGATAGTGCTCGCGATTTTCGATCCGCTCGACCGTGGCCGGCGCAGCGGAGCCCCCTGCAGGGACCTTGAGCATGTCCGCGCCGCTTCCGTCCGATCCAAGCACGATCCCCAGTACCCCGGGCTCCTCGGCGGCTTGTAGCAGCACGGCTCCGGCACCATCGCCGAACAGCACGCAGGTCGACCGGTCCTGGAAGTCCACGTGCCTGGTGAGTGTGTCCGCCCCGATCACCAGCACGCAACGCGCCCGGCCCGATTCAATGGCCGCCACGCCGCACTGCAACGCGTAGATGAAGCCCGTGCATGCTGCGTTGACGTCGAACGCGGGGCAGGACAGCCCGAGTTTGTCTTGGGTGATGCATGCGGTGGAGGGAAAGAACATGTCCGGGGTCGACGTGCCCACGACGAGCAGATCGACATCAGCCGCCTCGACGCCCGCATCGGCAAGCGTCGCTTTGCCCGCTCGTGCCGCCAGATCGCTCGTTGCCTCATCGGGCTCGGCGAGCCTGCGCTCGCTTA
>JAHIQC010000298.1 GCA_018902765.1 Actinomycetota bacterium
AGCCGGGACGAGCCTTGGCGCAAGCGCTTCGTCAGGCGCCACGCGCGCCAATCAGACCGTGTGGGTGCGCGTTGCCGCTGTGGCAGTACGTCCGGGCCAAATCGTGGTGGCTGGCGATCTCATAGCTGTGGTTGAGACCGCGGCTCTTGATGCAGCGCTCATCACGGCAAAGGCGCAGGAGAAGCTCGCCACGGCGAACCTGGCGGTGGTTGACGACACGATCGGCACGGTCACCACCAGCGCCTCGGATGTCGCATCCAAGACCGCCGAGCTGACCAAGACCATCAACGACCTGACGCTCCAGCGCGCCGACCTGCAGGTCAAACTGAGCATCGCCGAAGGTGCCGCAGCCTCGCTGCCGCCCACCATCACCATCCCCGCGGGCCAATCAGACCCGCGCGTGCTCAAGAAGGAACTCGCTCTGGCAATCGCCAAGATCGACGCGGGGCTCGAGAAGGCGAAAACAGGCCTTGAGGCACTCACCACGGCCCAAACAGACATCGCGACCGTGCAAAGCGCACTCACGTATGCACGCGATGCTTCGGCCGCCGTGGCCGAGGCCTACGGCGTAGCCACGCGCATCGCGCAGGCCCAGGTGGATCTGTCGCGGGTGGTGGCTCCATTCGACGCCGTCATCGTCGACGCGGCTGGAGTCGGAGAAGTACTCGCAGGCGGGGCACCGATAGCGGTGCTGCGCCCCTCCTCGGCAATGAAGATCGAGACGTACGTGACTGCCGAGGAGCGCGCGATGCTCACTGTTGGCGTGCAGACCGGCGTGCTCGCGGACTCGCAGCCTTCGCGCGGATTCACGGGCTCGGTCTCGGCGATAGGCCAGGAATACGGGTACGTCCCGACGTTCTTTGCAACGAAGATCATCCACCTCACCCGGGGATTCCGGGTCGAGATCGAACTGGACCGCGGTCAGATGCTGCCGGCGGGTACCCCCGTCGATGTGTCGATCTCGGTGAAATAGGCGGGCGCAACTCTTAGGCCCGACGGACAAGGAGTGAGAGCACGATGGCAAAGAAGATCATCATCGCGATCATCATTATCGCAGCGCTGGCCGGCGGTGGCTGGTGGGCATGGACGACCTGGGGCGACGGCGGTGGCACGGCCGAAGTGCTGGGCGGCAGCGGCACCATCGAGGCCGACGAGATCGCAGTCTCCTCGGTCATCTCAGGCAGGATCCTGAGCGCTGACGCACAAGAGGGGTCCGCGGTCACATCGGGCACGACGCTGTTCACGCTGGACGGCTCTCTGCTCGCTTTGCAGGTCCAGCAGGCCGAGGCCGGAGTCAAAGCCGCCGAAGCCGCGCTTGCAAAGGTGCGCGCCGACAAGGGCACCCAGCCGGAGATCGACCAAGCCCAGGCGCGGGTCGACCAGGCCAAAGCGGCGCTCGAGGCCGTGAAGGTCCAGCAGGGGTACGCGACCGTGACCGCCCCGCTCGACGGTGTGCTCACCCAGGTGACCGCGTCCATCGGCGAGAATGCGAGCCCAGGCAAGACGCTCGCGACCATCGCGGACCTGGAGCGGCTGCACGTGAGCATCTACGTCGCTGAGACCCAGATCGGCCAGATCAAGCTCGGTGACACAGCCACTATCGTGACTGACTCGACCAACAAGACCTTCACCGGCAAGGTGACGTTCATCGCCTCGCAGGCGGAGTTCACGCCAAGCAACATCGAGACGAAAGAGCAGCGCGTCAAACTCGTGTACGAAGTGCGCTTGGAGATCGACAGCACTGATGACGCCCTCAAGCCGGGCATGCCTGCGGACGTGACCTTCTAGTGACCGACGCGCTCGACATGGCGATCGACGCCAGGGGCCTTTCGCACCGCTTCGGCTCAAGCGTGCTCGCGGTCGACGACGTCTCGTTCCAGGTCAGCTCCGGAGAGATCTTCGGACTCGTGGGGCCTGACGGTGCGGGAAAGTCGAGCCTGATCCGCATGCTGTCCACGGTGCTCAGGCCCAGCGAAGGCGACGCGGACATCTTCGGCGCCTCGGTGCTCCACAAACCCGACGCCGTCAAGCCGCGCATCGGCTACATGTCCCAGCGCTTCTCGCTCTACCCTGACCTCACGGTGACCGAGAATCTCTCCTTCTTCGCGAACTTGAGAGGCGTGCCGCGACGCGAGATACGACCGCGCTCAGCGCGTCTGCTCGAGTTCGCGGGACTCACCGAGTTCGCGAGTCGGCAGGCACAGTTCCTCTCGGGCGGCATGAAGCAAAAACTCGCCTTGGCAGTCACGCTCATCCACGAGCCGGACCTGCTGTTCCTCGACGAGCCGACCACGGGCGTCGACCCGGTTTCGCGCCGCGAGTTTTGGCGCATCATCGCCGGACTGCACCGTCGCGGCATCACAGTGTTTGTGGCCACCCCGTACATGGACGAAGCCGAGCGCTGCACCCACGTGGCGTTCATGGACGGCGGGCGCATCCTGTTCCGCGACACGCCAGCGGGCCTCAAGTCCCGCGTCCCCGGCCGGCTGCTCGAAGTCTGCACCAAAGAGCAGCGCACGACGCGCGCACTGCTCGAGCCCCACCCCTGGGCCCTGTCAGTCACGGTTCTAGGTGACGTCGTGCGCCTGATCTTTACCCCCGATGGGCCCTCGGAGCTCGAGATCGAGACACTCCTCTCCTCGGCAGGTGTCGTCACGCAATGCGTGCGCCCCGTGCGCGTGGACATGGAAGCCACCTTCGCCTTTCTCGCCGAGGAAGCGCGCCAGAACCGGGAGGTGGCGTCGTGAGAGAGGCGCTGCGCCGCATCGGTGCGATCGCGAGCAAGGAGTTCATCCACATCAGGCGCGATCCGCGGATCATGATCGCGGTTCTCGTGATGCCGACGATCCAGCTGCTGCTGTTCGCCTACGCCATCAGCTTCGACGTGAGCGACGTGCCGACGATACTGCTCGATGGCGACCGAACGACCGCCAGCCGCGAGTACTTGGCCGCCTACGAGCAAAGCGACTTCTTCAACGTGGTGGGACGTGTCGAGTCCCAACAAGCGATAGACGACGCGTTCGACCGCTCTACCGCAAGGATTGCCGTCATGGTGCGCCCGGGCTTCGGTGAGGCGCTTGCGCGTGGCGAGAAAGCCTCGGTGGCCGTGCTCGTGGACGGCTCGGAGCCGAACTCCGCGCAGCTGGGCCAGGCCTACGCCACGGCGCTCAACCAGGCCCTCGGCCGCGAGCTGACCTTCGAGTACCTGGAACGCCAGGCGATCGACCCCACGCGCGCCGGCGGCATCACGCCTTTCATCCGGACCTGGTACAACCCCGAGCGACGCTCCGCCGACTTCCTGGTGCCGGGCCTCATGGTGGTGGTCATCATGATCGTCACCGTCCAACAAACTGCGGTCACGCTCGTGAAGGAGAAGGAGCAAGGCACCTTCGAGCAGATTCTCGTCTCCCCTATCCGCCGAGGAGAACTCATGCTGGGCAAGGTGTCCCCTTGGGTGCTCCTTGGGGTCATCGATATGCTCGTGGTGACGCTCGTGGCCATCTTCCTTTTCGGCGTTCCTTTGCGAGGTGATGTCCTCACCTTGGGCGTCGCGACGTTCCTGTTCGTGCTGTGCTCGCTCGGGATCGGGCTTTTGGTCTCGGCGCGCGCAAGCTCGGTCGAGGTGGCGAACCTCGTGGCGCTGCTGATCAGCTTCCTGCCCGGATTCATGTTGTCCGGCTTCGCATTCCCACTGCACAGCATCCCGCGATTCTTGCAGGTGGTGTCCTACGCGTTCCCCGGCCGCTACATGGTCACGGTCACGCGCACGGTGTTTCTCAAGGGCGGCAGTTTCTCGATCCTGTGGCCTCAAATAGGCGCGCTCGCTCTTTATGCGGTCGTCTCACTCACCTTGGCCTCGGTGCTCTACTCCAGGAGGCCTGACTAGATGTCGATCAAACACATCCGGCTGTTGATCTGGAAGGAGTTCCTGCAACTGCGCAGGGACAGGCTTCTGCTGCCGCTTATCTTCATCGGGCCGATTCTGCAGCTGATCATGTTCGGCTATGTGGTCGGTAGCGACGTGACCAACATCCCGACCGCGATCGTCGACCAGGACATGACGATGACCTCGCGCGCATTGGCCGACTCATTCGTGAACACGGGCTACTTCACGATCCTCGAGCGCCCTGCTACCGAAAGCGACGTTCAGACGCTCATGGACAAGAACCGCGTCCAGGTCGCGCTGCTGCTTCCTCCCGGCCTTGAGTCGGACCTTGCCCGAGGAGAACAGGTGCCCGTCGAGATCATTGTGGATGGCGCTGACAGCAAGACCGCCTCGGTGGCTTCGGGCTATGCGGCTCAGGTGTTCGCCGATTTCAACCAACAGCGCATCGAAGCCACTGGTCTTGTGCCCGACGCGCCCGGCATCGACGCTCGCGTACGCGTGCTGTTCAATCCCACACTGCGCTCGGTCAACGCCATGATTCCCGGCCTTGTGGCCACCATCCTGCTCATCTCGATGGGTGTCGTCATGAGCCAGGCGATAGTACGGGAACGCGAACGCGGAACACTTGAGCAGATGTTCGTCACGCCGATAACACGGGGTGAGTATCTCCTCGGCAAGATAACCCCTTACATAATGCTTGCCACGATCCAGGTGAGCGTGGTCATGGTCGTGGGCATCTTCTGGTTCCGCGTGCCGTTCCATGGAACGTTGCTGGTCATCGGACTCGGGCTGCTGCTCTTCTTGTTCACCGTGATCGGCCAGAGCATGTTCATCTCGATGATCTCGCGCACCCGCCAGCAGGCCCAGCAGGCCACGATGTTCATCCTGATCCCGACCATGGTGCTCTCGGGCTTCATCTTCCCGCTCGAGTCGATGCCGCCGGAGATCGTGCCGGTGACCTATTTCATCCCGTTGCGCTATGCGCTCGTCATCCTACGGACGAGCTTCATGAAAGGCGCCGGACTTC
>JAHIQC010000299.1 GCA_018902765.1 Actinomycetota bacterium
GATCGATCTTGAGCATCCGAGGATTCGAGTTGCCCAGTTCTTCACGACAGAGGAATGGGGCGTTTTCGCCGACACGATGCAGGGTGATTGGAGCCGAGCAGCCTACTTCCTCGAGGACTTGGCCGACCTGCGCCGCCGCTCACGGTTGTTGGCCTGGAGCATCCTGGATCCGCTCGACGAGTGGCTCAAGCACCGAGACAGCTTCTACTTTGGTGATGACGCCCCGCGCGAGAACATCGCTCTCTTCTTGTCGGTGAAAGGCTCCGGATACGTGCGACGAGGTCTGGAGGATGCGACCGACCGTCACACTGTCACTGGTTACTTCGAGGATACGTTGCTTGAGGCGGAGCGCCTGTACCGGGGCTCCAGCATTCCCCTCTACACGCCATGTATTCCCGAGTACCCCGCAATCGCCGTGATCGACGACGATACTGATGGCGTCATCTGGGTCACCGCACCCGACTTCACGAGGGCGATGCCAATACCGGTCGAACCACATTTCGTAGAGGGAATCGCCTACTGGATGTGGCGTTCGAAGATCTGCTGGCCTGAGCTTCTGACGATACAGCTGTCGCTTGGCCGAGTTGGGATCTGGGAAGAACTCATCATCGGCAATGCGCCCGACTGCGGAGCTGACATCGCGAATCTGACTTGGACCGACCAGTCGCGCCTCGCACTAGAACTCTTGCCCGCGTTCGCAGGCCACATGGCTGAGGGTCGAGACACGGAGCGCGAACTTGTTGACATGATTCTGCGGTCCATTCGAGAGCGCCATCCGGAACACGACTTGGCAATCGGGGATCAAGCCGCAGTGAACAAACTGCTTGGAGCCACGCAGTCTCGAATGATCAACATCACGGCCGACAGCTCCGAAACGGATCCGCGAGGATTGAATCGTCCGATTGACGTACACCCAGCGTTGGTCGCCAGGATTCTTGACGCGCTGGGCACCTCGATTGCTTCCACAGAAACGGGCCTTCCAAGTACCCGGTCAGATGAAATCGGCAGTCTCCTCAACGTACTAGTCGAGACGCTGTTCGCGGAACTGGCTCAAGAAGTCGCGACATTCGACTCGGGCCTCACTTCACAACTTGTCCACGAGAGCGAAGCCCAGCTTCGCGCTGCCCGCTTGGCAGAAATCAACCTTGCAGGCAGGCACGCGTGTTTCTCCGACGTCGAGGACGTGATCTCGAAGGCCGCTCGAGAGTCCAATGATCGTTCGGAGGCTGCGATTGCCGTCCGTTTCCTGGTTGAGTACGTCGCGGCAATGCCCACGACCGGGGAACGGCGCGCGGTCCGATCCGACCTTGAGCATCTGGTCGCACTCGCATCGACGCTTGTGGGGTTCGCTCACGAGTCGGAGATGGCGAGAGTCGGGCTTGGCCCAACCTCCGCGCGGATCTTGCCGTCAGGCCGAGTCGGTCTATCCCGGCAGGACCACGCATTCGTTGCTCAGCAGGAGTATCTGCACGACGTAATGCTGATCCAAGCCGAGGCGGAGCCGGACGCCCCGGGGCCGAAGACTCCGACTCAGGCCGAGCTGGACGCGGCCATGTCGGCCGAGTTCGGCATGGATCTCCAAACCTTCTTCGACGCGTTCGCCGTGTTGTCGGACCTGGCTTCGCCGATGCATGCGGAGGTCGGGACGTCACCGCTCGGCGAACTCGTCTCCGAACTGGCGACTCGTATTGGAGTCGACCGGCAGATTGCCGAATCGCTGGTGGATCGCCTCTCGCTCGAGGCTCGCGAAGCCTTCGAGGTACCGCCGCCCGGGCATGCGCCCTCGGATCTGTGGCCCTGGAGATTTGGAAGAAGCTACTCATATCTCGCGCGCCCGCTCGTCCACATTTTGATGGGCAGTGAATCCGAGGCCCACGTCATGTGGGGATACAGGCATGTCTCGTCGTCCGCTCGTCACCTCGTCATGCAGATGGTGACGGGCCGCTTCCGAGGCCGTTCGCAAGAGATGAAGGAGCTTCAGGGCCGGATCCTCCACCAGCACGGCGAGGCGTTCAATGATCGCGTCGCGGAGATACTCATGGAGATGCCACTGCTTTCGGTCTGGCCCAGGCTTGATCTTCCCGGACGGCTGGGGGATGTCGACGTACTCGTATTTGAGCCGCTGACGAGCCGAATGTGGGTCATCGAATGCAAGGATTTCCAGATGACGCGTGTACCTGCTGAGCTGCGCAATGACATCGAAGACCTCAAGGAGGCGCAGATAAAACAAGCCGCGAGAGTCGACTGGATACGCAGCAACTTGGACTGGGCTGCCGCGAAGACCATGACGGTCCTCCCTAAGGATCTGTCTGTCGAACCGCTGATCGTAATGTCGGCGCTCCAGCTGCCGGTCTACCTCGAGGCGCAGCGGATGCCGATCGTGCACATCGACGGTCTGAAAGAGCACATCCGATGCGGACAGGAATGCACCGGCACGCTCGCAGGCGACGAAGTGGCTGTGTAGAAGTGATGGGCGATGGCGTGCATGGCGGCGCCCACATATGCCGATGGGGCTCGCTAGGAGCCGTACATCGGTGGAGTCGCCTACAATGAAGCGGTCCTATGAGCTTGCGTCTCGGGGGGAACCATGGCGGTACAGGATCCGAGCAGACAGGTCGGCTACCTGCAGCAGTGTCTTTCGAGCGACAAGAAGCCCCTCGCCTTCTTCTTGGGCGCTGGGTGCCCTGTCTCGGTTCGCGTGGCGCCCAATGGAACCGCGCTCATTCCGGACGTCGCTGGGCTCACTGCCCTCGTCGAGGAACAAATCAAGACCGACGAAGAGTGTGCGCCCCTCATGGACAAGCTGCTCAGCCAGTTCATCGCTGACGCGATACTGGCTCCCACGGTGGAAGACATGTTGACCCATGTGCGAGCACTCCGAGCGGTTGCTGGCAACGAAACCGCGAGGGGTCTCACATCAACAGAGCTCGACTCTCTCGACGTAGGGATCTGTACGCTCATTCACGACGCCGTCAGCAAAGACCTGCCGGACGGCCCCACGCCGTACCATCAACTCGCCACCTGGATCAACGCCGTTCGCAGGGACAGTCCGGTTGAGCTCTTCACGACCAACTACGACCTGCTCGCGGAGCAGGCCCTAGAGAGTAGATGCGTACCGTACTTCGATGGGTTCGCTGGCGCGCGAAGGCCCTTCTTTGACCTGCGATCCATGGAGGAAGATGCCTTGCCCCCAAGGTGGGCGCGACTCTGGAAGGTCCATGGGTCCATCAACTGGTATCAGAATGACGATGGCGCGGTGTACAGGGCGACGACCGACGATGACGCGGGTGATCGCCGCGTGATTCACCCTTCCTATCTCAAGTACCAACAGAGCCGACGTCTCCCTTACCTCGCGATGATCGACCGACTGAGGGCCTTCATGAAGTGCCCGGGCGCGACACTCCTCCTTTGTGGCTACTCGTTTCGGGATGAACATCTCAATGAGGTGATTCTCCAGGGATTGGAGTCGTCGCAGACCACGGCGGCAATCTCCTTGATGTTCGGAACTGTGGGCGAGTGCCCGGAGGCAGTCGCCCTTGCGCAGACGCGCAGCAACCTGAGCGTGCTCTGTCGGGACGGAGGCGTAATTGGAGGCCAACTGTGCGAATGGCCGGTCATCGAAGAGAACGCGCCGGACGCGACCGAGTGGATCGGATGGATGCCCGTTGACTCCGCCAATCCGGATGGGCCGCAGCGGGCGACGCTCACGCTTGGTGACTTCGCCGTCCTCGGCCGTTTTCTCTCGGAGCTCGCTGGGGTGTCGGCCGAGCCGGAGCTGATTGCGCCGGCACCGTGAGCGACGCCACCTACCTAGGGACGGTGCAGGACGTAAACGGTGCTACCGTGAGCGTCGCGCTTGACCCCGACACCGTCTCAGGGCTCGCCTTCATCGACGGACATGGCTACCGAATAGGTCAGATTGGCAGCTTCGTCCGCATTCCGATAGGGTTCACGGATTTGTTCGGAATCGTCTCCCAGGTGGGTGCTGGCGCCGTTCCCGAATCTCGAATTGAGGACGAGCCTCACGGTTATCGCTGGATGCGCGTTCAGTTGATTGGCGAGGGCCAGCGCCTCGGAGCCTTTGAGCGCGGAATCTCACAGTATCCGACCATCGGTGACGAGGCGCATCTGGTCACAGACAGC
>JAHIQC010000300.1 GCA_018902765.1 Actinomycetota bacterium
CACAGCCACCACAAGGTCGGCGAAGATCGTCAGGCCCATCGTAAGCAGCATGATCGCCACGTCAGCGCGCGGCGCGCGGCGGGTCATGCGCACCAGGTGGCCGATCTCGCTCATGTTGAACGCCACCACGAACAGGATCGCGGCCAGCGTCGCCAAAGGCACGTTCACAGCGAGCGGCGCGAGAACGACCAGCACGAGTATCAGCAGAACGGAACTTGCGATGCCGGCGATAGGGCTGTCGCCGCCATGCCGGATGTTGGTGGCTGTGCGCGCGATGGCACCGGTGGCGGCAAACCCTCCGAACAGCGCTGCGGCCATGTTGCCGAGGCCCTGGCCGATGAGCTCCTGGTTCGAATCGTGCCGCGTGCCGATCATGCCATCGGCGACCGTGGCTGAGAGCAGCGATTCGATGGCACCGAGCAGCGCGATAGCGAATGCTGGCCGTACGAGCTTGATCGCCGTGGCGACCGACACGCTCGGAAGCACGAACGACGGAAGCCCGCGAGGTACGCCACCGAACGCCGATCCGATGGTGGCGACGCCTTCCAGGTGGAATGCGGACTGAATGATGGTGGCGCCGATGAGCGCCACGAGCGGGCTTGGGACCTTGCCCACCACGGGCAGCTTGGGCCAAAACACGATCACGAGCACGCTCATGACTCCCAGAGCGGTGGTGGCCGGCTGCAAGTGCGGCAGCGAGCCTGCGAGCTCGATGAGTTTGATGTGAAACAGCTCCGCCGAGGAGTGCGGCAGGCCGAAGAAGCTCTCCCATTGGCCCACCCAGATGAGGACTGCCACGCCGCTCGTGAAGCCGAGGATGACAGGCTCAGGGATGAAGCGGATGACTGATCCTAAGCGGGTCAGGCCAAACAGCGCGAGCATGACGCCCGCCATGAGAGTGGCCACCTGCAGACCCTCGAAGCCGAACTCGGACACTACGCCAAAGAGCAGGATGGCAAACGCGCCCGTGGGGCCGGCGATCTGCACGCGAGTCCCGCCGAACAAAGACACGGCCAAGGCGGCGACGATCGCGGTGTAGAGGCCCTGCTCGGGTTTGGCGCCGGAAGCTATGGCGAACGCCATGGAAAGCGGTATCGAGACCACACCGACGACCACGCCGGCGGTGATGTTGCGTATCCAGTTCTCGCGGCCCAAAAGTCCGGCGCGCCACGCTTCGATTATCGCGATCATGATCCCAAAGAAGTGTCAGAGGTACTCGGGCTCTCAACGTTAGCACTCGATGCCCGGCGCATGTGACGTGCGCGGCAACGGCTCGGTGACGAACTGCAGAGGCGAGCACACGGCACGGAAGCGGGGAGCCGCAGATCCGAGGCCTCTCCTCGGAATGTATGCAAGTACTTGCTTGACAACGTTTACGATGCGTAGCATTATGCAAGTCGGCACTTGCATTCAATCGCGTGAGGCACGCGTAGGGAGAGGCACATGAGCGCCGTACAAGACACCGCAGATCGCATATTGGACGCGGCATCAGAGCTGTTCGCGAGCCGAGGCTATGCCGCAACCACCACGCGCGCCATCTCCGAGAAGGCCGGCGTGAACGAAGTCACTTTGTTTCGTCGCTTCGACAACAAGATTGGCGTGCTCAAGGCGCTCGGTGAGAGGTTTCGCTCGAGACAGGCCGGTCATGCAGCCGCAGCCGCGCCAGACTCGGAGAGCGTTCGCGAGACCCTGATGCGCCTAGCCCGCATGGAGATCGCCAGTACTGCCGAAAGCGGCGCGCTTGCCATTCGATTGGCGTTCGATGCGCGCTCAGTGCCCGAGATAGCCGAGCTTCTGGGCGACGCGGTGCCAGCGAACCTCGAGGGTCTTGCGGAGTTCATGGCCGAGCATCAAGCATCGGGCGAGCTTCGCTCCGATCTCGATCCCAAGGTCATGGCGGAGGCGTTCTTCGCGCTGACGTCGAGTTACGTGATGTATCGCATAACGATGGGGGTGCTTCCGATGGCGCTCGACATCGAGACGGACGAGGGAATTGAGCAGCTGTTCGACGTGTTTTGGTCGGGAGCCGCAGCTAAGGAGGAGCAGGCATGAGCAAGGTACTGGTTGTTTACGGAACAAAGACCGGTTGCACAGCGGGAATCGCCGAGCAGATTGGGGCGACGCTGGCCGAGAACGGGGTCGAAGTCGACGTCACGCCAGCGAGCGATAAGCCCGACCCGTCGGCCTACGACGCTATTGTCGTGGGCAGTGGCGTTCGGGCCAGCAACTGGCACGGGGCGGTCAAGGAGTGGGTCAAGACCAACGCGAGCACGCTCAAGTCCAAGCCGACGGCGTTTTTCACGGCGTGCCTGACGATGGGAACGCAACCCGAGAAGGCCGATGAAGTGCGGGCATACACCGATGCGCTCATAGCCGAGAGTGGTGTGACTCCGGTCGAGATCGGTCTGTTCGCCGGGATGAACGAGCTTGCGAAGTTCTCGCTTCCGGAGCGTCTCATCATGAAGGCCATGAAAGCGCCGCAAGGTGACTTCCGCGATCTCGAAGCCGTCGCGGCCTGGACTCGAGGTGTAGTCGGAAAGCTGGGGCTGTCATGAGAGCCGTGTCGACGAATCGTCCGTATCTGGCGGTGGCGGCGCTGTGTCTCGTGATCGCACTTGTGGCAGCCGGAACAGCGGCTGCGGGTGTCTTCTTGCGCGGAGACGGTTCGACCGCGCCTGCCACGAGTATCCGCGGTGAGCAGTTCGAGTTCGCCACGACCGGCGTGTACGCATACAACGCCGAGCGGATCGTTGCCGAGGGTGTGGGCTGGGACGTGGTGACGCTCCTGTTCGCCGCGCCAGCGCTGCTGCTCGCGGTGCCATCGATAGCACGAGGTTCGCTTCGCGGGCGGCTGTTCGCGCTGGGGATCTTGTCGTACTTCGTGTACCAGTACCTCATGTACGCGGTGTTTTGGGCGCTCGGTCCGCTGTTTGGGCTGTTCGTGGTCGTCTACAGTTCCGCGGCGATCGCCATCGTGTGGATTGTCAGCGGAATCGATGTTGCAGCACTGCCTTCGCAGGTCTCGAATCGGTTCCCCCGCAAGGGGATGGCGGTCTTTTGTGGGTTGATCTGCCTCGCCTTGCTGGGGATGTGGGTCCCGAGAATCGCCACAGGCATGAGCGGCGACATGGCCGGGGCGGGACTCTTCGGCATGCCGACACTAACGGTTCAGGCGATGGATCTGGGCATGATCGTGCCGCTTGCGGTCGCAACCGGCGTGTTCGTGTGGAAGGCGCGGCCGTGGGGGTATCTGCTGGCCACGGTGCTCGCGGTCAAAGGCGTGACGATGGCTGGGGCGATCTGCGCGATGCTGGTGTCTGCGGCGCTTGTGGAAGGGTCGCTCGAGGTGGCGCCGTTCGCAATCTTTGGCGCGTTCACGCTTTCCGCTGGCTGGCTCGCGGCGCGGATGTTCCGCAGCCTGGGCGTGGCTGCCGCCTAGCGCGCGGAGCCGGCTTCCTGCGCCATCGCGACCGCCGCGGCGATGTGGCGCGCTCGGGTCTCGGGTCGCTTCACGCTGGCGATCCGGTAGAGCTGCTGCTTGCGGATCGAGGGCGGCAGCGCCTCGAATCCGCTGGCGGCTCCGGGCGTGGCGGCCAGGGCGGCAGCGAGGTCTTCGGGTGTCACGAGCGCCTCGACGTCGTCGAGTAGTGTCCACGAACCGTCGGCCTTCGCGCGCTCGATGACTGCGAGCCCTGCGGGCATCATGAGTCCCTCGGCGATCATCCGTTCGACCCGCACCTTATTGGTACGCGCCCATATGCTGCCCGGCCTGCGAGGGGTGAACAGCTGCAAGAAGCGGTCCGCATCGAGGCGGCGCACCGTGCTGTCGATCCACCCGAAGCACAGCGCCTCCTCGACCGCGTCGTCGTAGGACAGCGTGGTGACCTGGTTGCCCTTCTTACCCACGGCCAACCAGATACCTGCCGAGGAGTCGCTGTTGTCACCTAGCCACGCGCGAAACTCGACGCGGCTTGCTGGTTCGACGCGGGCAAGGTCCTCAAGGCCCGGGCTCACCTCAGTCCGCCCCACCCGAGACGCCGCCGCCAGCTCCTTCGGGGGCCGAGCCCGCGCTCCATGCCATGTTCATGTAGACGTCCCCGGCTCGCAGTTCGCCAAGCATCTGCTCGGTACGCTTGGCGCGCGTTTCGATCCGCATCGACCTGTCGATCCAGCTCAAATAGTCGTTGCGCTGG
>JAHIQC010000301.1 GCA_018902765.1 Actinomycetota bacterium
GAGTTTCGTCCCGTCCGCTCGAAATGGGCGACCTTGTGACCATGGATTTCGGTGCGCGGGTAAAGGGCTACTGCTCGGACATGACAAGAACCGTGGTCATGGGACCGGCCGCTCCTCGGCAAGCGGAGATATATGCTGCTGTGCTTGATGCACAGGTGTCGGCTATCGATGCGGTCAAGGCAGGCTTACCTGGATCAAGAATCGATGCGGTGGCTCGAGATCTCCTGACCGAGAGAGGACTCGGAGAGTACTTCGGGCACGGATTGGGCCATGGCGTCGGCCTGGACGTGCACGAGCTGCCCTCGGTTTCGAGTAGGGCGCGGGAGTCCGTGTTGGCAGGCGCCGTCATCACCATCGAGCCTGGCGTTTACGTCCCGGGCTTCGGCGGTGTTAGAATCGAGGACCTGGTGCTTGTGGAGGACGGCGGATGTCGTGTACTGTCATGCGCTCCGAAGCACCTGATACAGATCTAACGAAAGGGCTCATCGGATGAGTGTCTCTACCGCGAACTTTAAGAACGGCATGTGCATCCTGTATGAGGGCAAGCGCTGGGTCATCGTGGACTTCCAGCACGTCAAGCCCGGCAAGGGTGGCGCATTCGTGCGCACCAAGCTCAAAGAGCTCGAGTCCGGACGCGTGGTCGACTACACCTTCCGTGCGGGCGAGAAGTTCGAGGACGTGCGCATCGAGACCAAGAAGATGCAGTACCTGTACAACGATGGCGACACCTTCTACTTCATGGACAACACCAATTACGAGCAGGTCGAACTCAACGCCGAGTTCGTCGGTGATCAAGCCAAGTGGCTCAAAGATAACGACGAGGTCGAGGTGCTGACGGCCGACGGTGAGTACATGGGCGTAGAGCCGCCGATGTTTGTGGAGCTAGCGGTCACCGAGACCGATCCGGGCTTCAAGGGCGATACCGTCCAGGGCGGTACGAAACCTGCGACTCTCGAGTCCGGGGCCGTGGTTCAGGTGCCCATGTTTGTCGAGACCGGCGATACGCTCAGGGTCGATACACGCGACGGCCGCTACATCACGCGCGTCTAGCTTCGAATTCGTGCAATTCCTTGCCGGTCGGTACTCTTGCGACCGGCAATCGTCGTATATACTATCCAGACCGAAACGGAACGCGGGTACGGCCGCGCCGGTATCGCACACCCCCGACATGGGAGGAGCACGGCATGCGACCAGTTCACTTAACAGACACCACGCTGAGGGATGCGCACCAGTCGCTCTGGGCGACGCGCATGCAGATAGCGGACATGCTGCCCATCCTGCCGAAGATGGACAGTGTCGGCTACTGGTCTCTTGAGGTGTGGGGAGGCGCGACATTTGATGCTGCCCTTCGCTTCCTTGATGAGAACCCCTGGGAGCGCCTGCGTGTCATCAAGCAACATTGCCCCAACACGCCGCTGCAGATGCTGCTTCGCGGCCAGAACCTCGTCGGCTACCATCACTACTCTGATGAGATCGTCACGCGCTTTGTTCATGCCTCGAAACGCAACGGCATCGATGTCTTCCGCATCTTTGATGCGCTGAACGACATTCGCAATGTCGAGGTGTCAGCGGCTGCAGTCAAAGAGTGCGGCGGGCATTTCGAAGGCGCCATCAGCTATACGGTGTCGCCGGTCCATACGCTCGACAGCTACCTTGAGTACGCACAGGAGCTCAAGGACATCGGCGCGGATACGATCTGCATCAAGGACATGGCCGGGATGCTCACTCCGTTCCGAACCGAGAAGATGGTTCGGGCCCTAAAGGAGCAGATCGGCCTTCCGGTGCACGTGCACTGCCACTACATCGGTGGCATGGCCCCTATGAACTACTTGAAGGCCACAGAGGCCGGAGCTGACATCATTGACACCGCCGTGGTCGCTTTGGCCTTCGGCAACAGCCAGCCTGCTGTCGAGATGATCGTGGCGGCGCTCAAGGAGTCCGAGTACGACACGGGAATCGATCTCGATTTGCTGTTCGAGATCGCGGAGTACTGGGAGGCTGTGCGCTCGCGCAAGGGTTTGAAGCGCGGAATCACCACCTTGTTGTCAATGGAGGTGTTCTCCCATCAGGTTCCGGGCGGCATGATGAGCAACCTTGTCAGCCAACTTGAGCTCCAGAAGGCTGGTGACAGACTGCCGGATGTCTTAGCAGAGATACCGAGAGTCCGTGCCGAGGTTGGCTACCCACCCCTGGTCACCCCGATGTCTCAAATCGTTGGAACCCAGGCGGTCATCAATGTTCTAACAGGCAAGCGCTGGGCCGTCATTCCGCAGGAAATGAGGGACTACGTCCGAGGTCTTTACGGCAAAGCGCCAGGCTCGATGGACAAGGATGTCGTTGCGAAGGTCCTGGGCAAGGAACTCCCGTTGGATCCGGATATCCGCCCGGGTTCACTGGTCACCACAACATACGCCGAGGTCGAGGCTGAGGTCGGCGAGTTGGCGCACGAGGAAGAGGACGTACTCATGTACGCTCTGTTCCCGAACGAAGCACACAATTACCTCACGCTGCATCAGGAAGGCGCCGAAAAGGCCGTCTTCATGATGGGTAGCGAGGTCAATACCGTCATGGAGGGAGACGCGCCCGTGGATGTCAATCAGATCCGAGAGCTCATCAAGGCCGTTGAGCAGTCAGATATCAATGAGGTCATCGTCGAAGAGGCCGGCTCGACGGTCACCGTTCGCAGAGGGACGCTAGCGTCGGTCGCTCCGGTAGCAGCTCCTGCCGCTCCGAGTGCCGCGGCGGCTGAGTCCGCCGCCCCAACTCCTCCCGAGGACTCTTCTGAGTCGGCCCGCCCCGCTACCTGGAAGCCGGTCGTGGCTCCCATGGTCGGCACGTTCTACAGTTCCGCTTCGCCGACAGCAGGTCCGTACGTTGAGGTGGGCACGTCAGTCGAAGAAGGCCAGGTTCTGTGCATCCTTGAGGCTATGAAGCTCATGAACGAGATCACTGCCGAGGAAGCGGGCATCGTGCGCGAGGTCTGCGCCAAGAACGCGGATTCGGTCGAGTACGGTACCGTTCTGTTCTATATCGAATCTGTCTAGGGCGCCCATATGTTCAAGAAGATCCTCATCGCGAACCGTGGAGAGATCGCCCTGCGCGTGATTCGCGCCTGCAAGGAACTGGGTGTCGAAACGGTCGCCGTGTATTCGGAGGCCGATAAGGACTCACTTCATGCGCGCATGGCGGATACTGCCGTGTGCATCGGGCCAGCGCAAAGCTCAGAGAGCTACCTGAAGATGTCCAACATCATTTCCGCCGCACTGACGACTGGTGCCGAAGCTATTCATCCCGGATACGGGTTTCTTGCAGAGAATGCTGCATTCGCGCGTGCTGTTGCCGATTCGGGGCTCGTATTCATAGGGCCGTCACCCGACGCTATCGAGCGTATGGGCGACAAGTCCGTGGCCCGCGAAACGATGATGGCCGCAGGTGTGCCCTGTGTGCCGGGCAGCGACGGTGCGGTCGAATCGGTGGCAGAAGCTCTGGTGTTTGCACGCGAAGTCGGCTTCCCTGTGCTCATCAAGGCATCGGCGGGCGGTGGCGGCAAAGGCATGCGAGTGGCGCTCGATGAGGCTGAGCTTGAGCACAACTTCACCGCCGCCAAGACAGAAGCCGCAGCCGCGTTCGGCAACGACACGGTCTACATCGAGAAGTACCTCCTGCGTCCTCGGCATATCGAGTTTCAGGTTCTGGCCGACACGCACGGAAACGCAGTGCATCTGTTCGAGCGTGATTGCTCGATTCAGCGTCGTCACCAGAAACTCATCGAAGAGGCGCCGTCACCGGCCCTCACCCCTGAGCTCAGGGCCCGGATGGGCGAAGCCGCACTCAAGGCGGTGCGCGCAGTCGACTATGTGA
>JAHIQC010000302.1 GCA_018902765.1 Actinomycetota bacterium
GAGAAACCGGCGGGCAAGTAGCGATTGTTCATCTCGAAGCTCGGATCGTTGAACACACCCCATGACAAGAAGTTGCCGCCGCCACCACCGAAGGTGAGGGCCGCCTTGTAGAACGGCGCGATAGCGAGGGTGTCAGGAATGAGGGCTTCACGCACGAAAGCATTGACCTTCATGAGCCTGAACATCACGTCATCGAGTTTCTCCTCGGTGGGAACGAAGGTCGTTCCACCATTGACGGAGGTCATGTAGTGCGGGAACTTGCCACCCATGATCGCGATGATGGCGGTAGCCTCACCCTGCATCTCGAGAGCCTCGAGATAGTGGGCGACTGCGATCAGGTGAAGCTCGGCAGGCATGTCCTGCGCGAACTCCGGGTGCTCGAGCCAGCCGTTGGTGAAGATGGAAAGCTGGCCGTTCTCCACGAATGCAGCCAAACGCTTGGCCACGGCGCCGAAGTCACTCACACGCGTGCCAGCGGCCTGAGCCAGGGCATAGGTGTCTGCGATGTTGGCGGAGAGGGCCTTGAGCGGGCTCACGTAGTCGAGCGCACCTAGGGTGTAGAACCACAGGATGTGGCTGTGCAGGAACTGTGCACCTTCGATGATGTTGCGGACGAGGCGAGCGCCCTCGGGAATCTGAATCCCCATGGCGGCCTCTGCCGACATCGTCGAGGCGTGGCCGTGAGAGATCGGGCACACGCCGCAGATGCGCTGTGAGATGTAGAACGCGTCCTGCGGGCGGCGGCCGTGGAGGACTGACTCCATGCCCCTGTACAGGGTGCCGGAAACCCAAGCGTCCGTAACGACGCCTGCTTCGACTTCGACTTCAACGCGCAGGTGACCCTCGATTCGGGTCAACGGGTCGATCACCGAGCGTGTCACTATTTACCGCCTCCCTTCTTGCGATCGTGATCCTTCATCTCCTCGAACGGAGCGCCACCATCCATACGGCCTGCGGCCTTCATGCCCAAGCCATGTATGGCCAGGGCAGCAACGGCTGCGGCACCGACAGCTGCGCCGACGACCGGCGGCTGGGTGAGCATGTCACCGATGCGGATGTCCTTGTGGCGATTCAGGAACGGAGTGCCTACGTCGACCCAGTTTCCACCGGGCTTGAGCGGATCGGCGGAACCACAGCCGATGCACGGGGCACCGGACTCGACACACCAGCTCGCACGCTTGTTCCAGCGCACGATCGGGCAGTTTGTGAATGTCTGCGGACCCTTGCAGCCCATCGCGTAGAGGCAGTAGTTCTTGACCTCTTCGGGAGAGCCGAACTCGTAGACGAACTCACCGTTCTCGAAATGTCCACGACGCGGGCAGTTGTCGTGGATCGACTGGCCGAAGATGAGCTTCGGGCGGCCGAAATCGTCCAGGTCGAAACGAGTGAGATCCTCAAGACCGCCGAGCAGAAGCACATCGACGACCATCGCGACGACCCACTCGGGGTTGACCGGGCAGGTCGGCAGGTTGATGACAGGGGTAGTGATGCCTTCGTCCTTGCAGAACTGCATCACGCCGATGCCGTCAGCCGGGTTCGGACGAGCAGCGACCCAGCCACCGTCAACCGCACACGATCCTACCGCGAGAATCGCGGCGGCGTTCTTGAACAGCTCGGGCAGCTCCTCGATCTGCGGCTTGCCGGCGACGCGGAGCGCGTTTCCGTCGAAGCCCCTCATGATGGTGCCTTCGAAGACGCAGACGTAGCCGCCCTTCGATATGACGGCGGCCTTGGCCTTCTCGGCGTCTTCGCCTTGGGCCATCATGATCGTCTCGAAGTAGTCGAAAGACAGAAGCTCAAGGACGACCGTTGCGACGTCAGGGTAATCAGCCTGAGCCATGGATTCAGTGCAGCCCGTACAGGCCCCACCATTGATCCACAGCGCCGGGGCGAGTTTGGAACCCTTCTCGACTGCCGCAGCGATCTGCGGGATAGCAGCTTCGGTCAAACCGACCATCGCCGCTACGGACCCGCAGAACTTGAGGAAATCGCGACGCGTAACACCTCGAAGCTCCAGCTTCGAGTAAAACGTGTCGTGGTCCTCATTCGTCATGCCATACACCTCCTTGCTAGGTTACGTGACTGCTGGAACACCTTGTGAGTCATTGCGGCGCCGTCCGAGCTTCCAGGCAATGGTCGGCTCCGCTTAGCGAGTGGCTACGTCCGGCATCCTCCTTCCGAGATGACCCAGGGTATCAAGCACCTGAATCGGCGCAACGCGGCTGGCGGCCGCATCACATGCCGTCCGAGGTCGGGAAGTGGGCGCCGGGCACGCCGGCGATCGGGGGGTTCAGCCCCCGGAGAGAGTTTGGGCGAAGGGGTCAGGAGTCAAAGGGGATGCCGAAGTGCCGGAGATATCCGGGCAACTGAGAATCCCCCGCGCGGTCGAAACCGAGCCTGATCGTGTAGCGTAGATCATCGTCCCCTCAAAGTCGGCGATGCGACATTGAACCCCTATGTATCAGCCACAGTCATGCGTTCGGCGGATTACTGATACATTCTACATCTCCCCAAGTGTTCCCGCTACGAAGCATAGGGCCTTGGGAACAGAGCATTAGGTGGCATGTCCCCAGAGCCGCCGCTCGGTCAAGGAGGTCCAAATGGACGACAAGCGAAAGAACCCGACTGAATCTGATACTCCCTTGGGTCCGGCAGTGCCTGTTCCTGATGATTCCCAGGATCTGAGAGAGGCGTGTGATGGGGATCGATCAGCCATGGAGCCAAGGCGGACAGCTGATTGCGCCGGCTTGGGTCTCGTCGAAGCATACGAAAACGAGGAAGACGGCGGCTCGTAGCGAACTGTTCCATCGAGTAGGCTGGTCTTGGCGTCGAACGGGAGAGCATGGTCTCAGGAGCACCCAATGGTCTGGTGATAGACGTGCGCGGGTTCAATCCCGGGCTGCGCCGACCCATGGTGTTCGCCATCGTGGACAAGATGCTCGACATGGATGCCGATGACGGGCTCGTCGTCATATGCGATCACGAGCCAGCCGGCCTGGGATACCAGCTTGACCTGCGCAAAGAAACCAAGGGCAGGTTCGAGTACTTTTACGACCAGCGTCTCGACGGGGCCTGGGTGGCGCTCATTCGCCGCCGCCGTAGCTAGTCCAGCGGCGAAGCATCCCCGCTGCACAGTCTCCGGATCATCGCGGGGACATCATTCATTGTTCCCGCGTAATTCGCGGCCGCGTCCGAGTCTTCGCTCACGTGGAATGTGCGCATACCCACATCTGCAGCGGACAGATCGAGCACCCGATCATCTCCCACCATGAGGCAATCCGTCGGATCGACTCCCAGAAGCGCGGCGGTCTCGCGGAAATAGGCCGGATGAGGCTTCGTCGCATGCATGAGATCGAAATCCGTGATCACATCCACCTGATCGGGAAAGACCCCCGCCCACGCCATGCGATGAAGTATTGCAGCGCGGGGAAAGATAGGGTTGGTGGCAACAGCGATGCGCAGGCCGCATTCGCGAGCGGCGGCAATCGACTCAAGACCGCCTGAAGCGGGCGCAATACCGGCGTTGAGCGTCGGGAACACGTCGCGATAGAAGCGCTCCAGGAGGTCGCTATGGCTGGCTAGATCGACCCCGGTCTGGGATTCAAACTCCGCATAGAAGACTTGGCGGTTGGTGCGTTCTTCGTGAGGACGCATCATCGAACCTGTGGCATCGGAGACTGCGCGCATGGCCTGCCGGAGATCTTCGTCGTTGTCGAACACCTCTGCAAGAGCCCCACTGAGAGCTGCGAAGTAGGTACCAAGGAACGCCTCGATGTTGATGTCGAGTAGTGTCCCGTCAAGATCGAAAAGGACCGCTTTGAGCACGGGGGCCTCCGTGTGCTGGTGGCTGGTTGGCGCCGCGATTCTAGCATGACCCGCACAACATACCGCACCGTCGGATTATGAACGAACGTTGACGAACGATACCGATGGGGGTATTCTGCAGTTGAACCTTCGTATACCCCCCTGGGCATAAATGCGGGTTCGTCTGGAGAATACGTTCACAAAGCGGTGCCGGAAAGGAAGAGCCACATGGCTGCAGTGCATGAGCGAGTCGAGGGTCGACTCAAGGAGATCTTCGGTGATCGGGTCAGGACCAATCGCACCGAGCGCAAGATGTACTCGTTCGATATCGGAGCGATGCCGAAATTGGTCAAGCCCTTCGTCGCCGCAGGAATCGCGGGTGCCGTGGTGCGCCCCAAGGATGAATCTGAGATCGTCGCCCTGGTGAAGCTCGCACACGAAGAGCGCTTGAAGCTCGTGCCGCGCGGTTGGGCGACTTCCGGCTATGGCGGCGTGCTTCCTACTGATGGCGCGGTTGTCGTGGATCTCTCTGGCATGCAAGGCGTGGTGAAAGTCGACTCCAAGGAGATGACTGTCACTGTTCAAGCATCCACCATATGGGAGCAGATCGAACGCGAGCTCAACAAGGACGGTCTTGCGCTTCGACTCTATCCGTCTTCAACGCCCAGTTCCGGTGCAGCAGGCTGGCTGGCGCAGGGTGGTGCTGGTTTTGGTTCGTACGAATACGGCACCATCAAAGAGAACGTCGTCTCTGCCCGTGTCGTTCTGCCGGGTGGCGAGATCAAGGTCTTTCAGGGCGAGGATCTTCTTGCCTACATCGCGGATGCTGAAGGCATCACCGGCATCATCACCGAACTCACCATCCGCATTCGCCAGCATGAGCCCGAAGTGCATCGTGCCATCGCATTCCCGGATGCAGGTTCGCTCGGCTCAGCGCTCAAGGCCATCTCGGCACAGAAGCTTCCCGTGTGGTCGATCACGTTTCTCAATCCCGAATCAATGCGCCTCAAGAAGCAACTGCCGCATCGCCACGGCCATCCGTGGGAGATGGAGCACGAGCATGTCGAGCCGGTGTTGCCCGAGGCATACATCGCGGTCATCGCCTATCCCGAGTCTCGGCGTGGGGCGATCGACGTGGCGTTGGAGGCCATCACTTCTGCCGCTGGCGGCACAGATCTGGGCCCCGAGGCAGCTGAGCACGAGTGGGAGGTCCGCTTCGCTCCTATGCGCCTCAAGCGCGTGGGTCCGTCTTTGGTTCCCACCGAGGTCGTAGTGCCACTCGAGGAGATGTCGGCCGTACTCGCCGAGATCGACCAGAAGATCAAGCAGCCGTTCATTCTCGAGGGGATGCACGCCAGGGGCGACCAGGTCGTACTTCTTGGCTTCATACCTCACGACGAGCGCTCGTTCGCCTTCAACCTTGCTTTCGCGCTGTCATTGTCAGTGATCAAGATCGCCAAGGCACATCATGGCTCTGCATACTCGACGGGGCTTTACTTCCGTCGGGAAGCAGACAGCGTGCTTGGCGCAGATCGCGTCAAGTCCCTCGCAGCTTACAAGTCCAAGGTGGACCCGACTGGGTTCATGAACCCCGGCAAGGTGCTGGGCTTCGGACTTATCGACGTGATCATGGGCGCAGCCGGAGCGATGGAGTCTTTGGTGCGGCCGATCGCGAATGCCGCCAAGCCCCCTTCGGGCCCCGGCGACTTCAGCAAAGAGATAAACGGCATCCCTGGAGAAGTCGCGTTCATGGCGTACGCATGCGCCCGCTGCGGCTATTGTGTGCCGACCTGTGAGCAGTACGCCGGTCGTGGTTGGGAATCGCATTCACCGCGCGGCAAGTACGCATACCTTCGTGAAGTCATGGAGGGCCGCGAGAAGTTCGATCGCACGGCCGTCGATACCTTCTTGGTCTGCACGACCTGCGAGGTCTGCAACACTCGCTGCCAACTTCAGATACCCATCGAGCATAACTGGATGGCGATGCGCGGCAAGCTCGTCCAAGACGAGAAGCGCGGAACGTTCCCGCCGTTCGAGATGATCAAGGCTTCGCTCGAGAGCGAGCTCGACATCTGGGCAGGCAAGCGCGAGAACCGTGCGAACTGGGTGCCCGAGGATATCAAGCCCAAGCTCGCCGATGAGAACGGCGGCTGGAACAAGCAGGCCGACATGCTCTACTTCGCCGGTTGCACCGCGAGCTTTGTGGAGACCGACGTTGCCGAGGCTAGCGTGCGACTGCTGACCGATGCCGGCTATGACATCGGCTATATGGGAACCGACGAAGCGTGTTGTGGTATCCCGATGAAGGTGTCCGGCAAGTGGGACATGTTCGAGACGATCTACGAGCACAACGTCTCCGAGGCCCGCAAGCGCGGAGCCAAGACGATCATCACCTCATGCCCCGCCTGTGCGCTCGTGTGGAAAGAGATGTACGCCAACATCGCTGCCGACAGGGGAGAGCCCTACGAGTTCGAGGTCAAGCACTACTCCGAGCTTGTGAGCGAGGCGCTGGGCGACGGTCGACTCGAGCTCAAGAACCCCATCGAGGGCCGCTTGACGTTCCACGACTCGTGTCACGCCGGTCGGGCACAGGGTCTGTACGAGCCGCCGCGCGACATGCTCAAGGCGATTCCCGGCGTCGACTATGTCGAGATGGAGCATAACCGCGAAGAGGGCTACTGCTGCGGCTCCGTCCTCACCCTTATTGGCGAACCCGCTGTCGCACCCGTGTTGGGCAAGTTGCGGCTGCAAGAGGCGGTCGACGTGAAGGCTGATACCGTGGTCGCTCTGTGTCCCTGCTGTCAGGTGCAGCTGCGCGACAGCAACATCAAGAACGATCTGGGGCTCAAGGTCGACGACTTGTCGCGGATCGTCGCGCAGGCCGCGGGCTATGACATCCCGGAATCCACAGAGCAGGCCATGTACTACTGGGGCTACTTCGAGAAGTTCATCTATCTCATGGAGCCCGAGCAGATGGCCACGCTCATGCAGCGTGTGTTCCCGCAGATGATGGACGCGATGCCCGTTGGCATGGCACCCATGATGCGTGCGATGAAGCATGTGCCCGGCGGTTTGGGCATGATGGAGAAGATGATGCCCACGCTGTTCCCGATGATGGCTCCGGCCATCCTCGGCAAGGTCATGCCCGATCTTATCGCTGCGGTCGAGGATTACGTCGGCGAGATGCCGGCGGACATGGGCGAACTCATGCCCGATCTTCTTCCCAAGACGATGGATTCGCTCATGCCAACGTATCTGCCCCAGCTCATCCCATTCCTCGTGCCGACGTTCATTGATTACGTTCGCAACGAGAAATAGACGGCCTTTTTCGGCAGGTAGGGCATTTCGGAAGGGCGGTTCCTTCACAGGGGCCGCCCTTCGCGCATCCCGACGGACGGTCGCAAGTGCGCGCACTTGAGCGCAGATGAGGCTCGCAACGGGCGTGAACTGTGAGAGATGGTGTCGAATTGTGACGCAAATTGTGACGTGAACCGCTAGATTGTGGGTTAAGTCACAATTCAGGGGGGCCGATACCAACCTTATGGAGCAGACAACCGCACTCAGAGACGCGTCAGTCACCAAGCTGCGCAGCATTCCGATGTTTTCCGACATGTCGAGCGATGACCTCGATACGTTTGCGGACATGGTGCAGCTGCGCCGTTATCCCAAGGGCGCGTTCATCGTGAACCAGAACGAGATGGGTTCGGCGATGTATCTGCTCGTGTCCGGTCGGGTGAAGGTCTCACTGGCATCGCCTGACGGCAAGGAGCTGGCCCTCAACTACCTCGAGGCACCGGCGCATTTCGGCGAGATGAGTCTTGTCGATGCTGAGCCGCGTTCAGCCGACGTGATCGCCGTGTCGGAAGTCGAGCTGTTCAGCCTCGACGCGAAGGACCTTTCGGCCGCGATTCAGATCAACCCGCGCCTTGCGCTGTCGCTCATAGCGACGCTGTCCAGGCGACTGCGTCACACGATCGCCCGCTTGGAGGACATGGCGTTCCACGATGCCAGCCACCGAGTGATGCGAGTGTTGCTCAACGTGGCCACGGCGAGCTACGAGGCGCGTGGCGTGCCGGTGATCCAGGGTTTGACCCACTACGACATCGCCACCCTGGCTGGCACCTCGCGTGAGACGGCGAGCCGCATCATCTCCAATCTGGCCAAGGATGGCGCGCTGGCCACCAATGGGGCGCAAGATCGTGGTCGACCTCATCAAGTTGCGGGAGCGTCTCGAGGGCGAATAGTCCGGTTTCTGTGACGCAAGGCGCGACGTTCGGTGGCAAATCGACGATGAGCGGCACCACCTGTCGGACTGATATCCAAGTACCGTGACGCATGTCACCCAGTCCATGTCCCTGCATGCCGAAAGACACATCAGAGGCTCGCGGTGACAAGGGATGGTGAGTTCGGTGAGGTCCACAGGTTCGGTGATCGCGTTGCTCGCCGTGGCGTGCGTGTTGGGTGCTCCGGGGTCTGCGCTGGCGATGGAGCAGGGGAGCACACAGCTCGTCTCGCGAACAGTCACAACGGTTTCAGGCACCCAGATCGCGGGCGACCTTATCAAGCAGCTTCAGGGCGTTGAGTTCGGATCGGATTCGACCACCGTCACACTCGATGTCGACGGCCAGAGCAAAGCAGTTTCGGTTGGCTACCAGGATTTGCTGGGCGGTTCGGGCAAAGAGGGCGGCCGGACCAGTCTGCTGCCGCTGGCCTTGATCTCGGCGGGTGTGGGCGGCTTGCTGAAGTTCTTGAGCATCCTCACAAGACTCGGCCGCTGAGGCGAATCGGTCGAAGGTCTCAATCGCTCGGGGCCAGAAGGTCGGCCACAGGTCCTTGTGCGCGTTTCGCGCCCCCTGCCCATGGGGATGAAGCATCTGTGACCCTACAGCAACAAGGAGCCCCCATGAAGGACATGACCCTGGCAGAGCTAGCTGTATTCAACGGCCGCGGCGGACAACCCGCCTACGTCGCGTATCGTGGTGTCATCTATGACGTCACGGAAAGTGCGATGTGGGGCGATGGCGATCACGAGGGCATGCACGATGCCGGTGCCGATCTCACTGAAGCCCACGAAGACGCGCCTCACGATGTTCACGTCACGGACTTCCCCGAGGTTGGGCGCCTGATCTAGTCGTTACACCTTTTCGAGTACCGCGATGGTCTCGACGTGGTAGGTCTGAGGGAACAGGTCAACCGGTATCGCGCGAGTGAGGCGATAGCCGCACTTGGCCAAACCCTCGCAATCGCGTGCCAGCGTCGCTGGATCACAGCTCACATACACGATTCGGCGTGCCCCGGTGGCAGCCAGAGCGCTAATGGCCCCGGGGCGTATGCCGCTTCGCGGCGGATCCACGAGTGCCAGGTCGAATCGACCCAGATCTGGCAGTGCGCGTTCCGCGTCGCCAGGAGCGATCTCGGCCCAGAGGCTGGCACGTTCCAGGTTGCGCCGAAGATCGGACAGCGCCGCCCCGGACTCTTCGATGGCAACCACCTCTCCGGCTATCTCGGACAAGGGCAGCGTGAAGGTCCCGGCTCCAGAGTAAAGATCGAGTACGCGGTCAGAGCCATCTGCGCCCAGCGCCTCAAGCGCACACGTGATCAGTTCCTCGGCTGTAGGGGTGTTGACCTGGAAGAAAGACGGTGCGGAAATCAGCATGTCGTTGCCGAGCACACGTTCGCGCCATGCGCCATTTCCGCGAAGCACCTCGACGCCCACGACCGAACGTTTGGCTGATTCGTCGCGTGCAAGGACGCGAACCACGCCGCTGGCCTTGGTGGCCTGTGCGACGGTCTCGGCTACCATCTTGCGGGGGAAGGGCCCGGGTGTCGTCCACAACGCGATCTCAAGGTCCCGGGTGGCCGATGCGACGCGAGCCCCGACTCGCAAGATGCGCAGGTCGGCGCGTCCACTGAGGTAGCGCAGGGAGCCGGCCAAGGACTTCGGGAGATTGTGCGCTCGCTCGGGCATGAGCAGACAGGAGTCCACGCGCACGACTTCGTTGGTTCCGGCGCGCATGTAGCCGATGGTCAGCCCGTTGGCGTCTGAGTGGGCCACCAGCTCGATCTTGTTGCGATAGCCATACTGGCGAGTCGACGGGATACATGGATCGACCGTGACGTCTTGATGGCCGATCCGATGCAGGGCCTCGGCGACGGCAGAGCGCTTGGCCGCAAGCTGGGCGTCATAGGACACATGCTGCCACTGGCAGCCTCCACAAGCGCCGAAGTACGGACACGGAGGGGTGACTCGATCACGGGA
>JAHIQC010000303.1 GCA_018902765.1 Actinomycetota bacterium
ATAATGAAAGCCGAGACGCTCCGCGAGCATCTTGGCTACCGTGGACTTGCCTGAGCCCGCAGGCCCGTCAATAGCGACGATCATGAGTGTCCCTTACGAAAGTCCGCGCGTATCAGGGGCGGCACGGGATCGCGAAATGCATGCGAACCGCCGCCTAGCCATGATACAGCGAGTTGCGCGCCGATGAGGCTACCAGGCGCCTATCGATGCCATATCGTCGATGAATCGCGGGTAACTGACCTCGACGGCCTCAAAACCGTCGATTGCGATCGGGGTTGCGCAGGCAAGCCCAGCCACGGCCCACGCCATCGCCAAACGGTGGTCGCCCAGCGAATCGAAGAGCGCGCCTTCTGCAGGCGAGAACGGTTGCCCGGCAAGCCCGGTGACCTCAAGGGTGTCGCCATCGACATTCGTGACAACGCCCAGCGTCGACAGAGCATCGACGATCGCCTGCAACCGATCAGATTCCTTGACTCGCAGCTCACCCACACCCTCAAAGCGCGTCACGCCGTCGGCCTGAGCTGCGATGACGGCCAGCACCGGGATCTCGTCGATGAGAGCGGGAATCTCCTGCTCGGTCACGGTTGTGGCGACCAGTCGATCCCGATAGCTCACAACGATGGTACCGACGGGCTCGGTGGCACCGTGATCGTCGACCGCGATGCTCAGATCGACGCCCATGCGCTCGAGCACGAGCATGAAGCCCGTGCGCGTCGGATTGAGTCCCACGTGCGAAAGCGTGACCTTGCTACCGGGCACGATCGAGGCAGCAACCGCAGGAAACGCTGCCGAGGAAGGGTCTGCCGGCACGTCGACTTGGGCCGCCGTCGGAATCACGGGACCGTCGACCCAGGCTCTGCAGCTTTCCTCGGCACGTCCCACCGAAACGCCGAACAGGGGCAGCATACGCTCGGTGTGATCACGGCTCGGAGCGGGTTCGGTGACGCTCGTGCGGCCCTGGGCTCGAAGCCCCGCGAGGAGAACGGCCGACTTGACCTGAGCGCTTGCAATGGGGCTTTCGTACTCCAGCGCCAGCCCTTCAGAGGTGCCCAGCACGCTCATCGGCAGGCAGCCGTCGGCGGTTTCGAAGCGTGCGCCCATCTGTTCAAGCGGGCCGGTGATGCGCCCCATCGGCCTGCGTGAGAGCGATTCGTCTCCACGAAGCTCGACTCGAATCGGCCAGCCAGCCAGAACGCCTGCGAGCAGCCTCGTGGTCGTGCCACTGTTGCCGCACTCGACCGGGGAGTCGGGCGAACCGGGGCCCGAAGCGCCCCAACCGGTAACGGTGCCGGCGAGCGAACCGTCGGCCACAGGCGCAAGCGTCACGCTGGCGCCAAGAGCGCGCACCGCCCCGATGGTCGAGCGGACGTCCGCGCTATCTAGAACACCCTTGAGGCCTGACGTCCCTTCAGCCATCGCGGAGAAGAGCACCGCACGGTGCGACATCGACTTGTCCGGCGGCACGCGCAGCTCGCCTGCCAGAGGCGTACGCACCTGTGCGACGGTGAACCGCATGGTCCACTACCCTTCCAGCGCGCGAAGCCGAGGGTCATAACCCAGTGAACGAAGCTCGTCCACGAGCTGCTCCCGATCGCCTTCGTCGGTCATCACAAGGACCAACACCGCCGAGGACTCGGACTGGTGATCGATCTCGATCGACTCGATGTTGCAGCCCGCGCGACCGACCGCCGAGGTGACCTCGGAGATGACGCCAGGGCGGTCGATGATGGGAATGAGCAGTTCGCACAGTGCCTCTGTGGCCGGAACCCACTGGCTGGGCAACGCGCGACGCACGTCTGCGGCCCGAGCGAGCCACTCGCGAATCGCGACCGCATCGCGATCCCTGACCCGCCCGGCGAACTCGCCCAAAACCTCGCGCAGCTCCTCGATACCGCTGGAGAGCGCATCGGCGTTATCCAGACAGATCCCGGTCCACAGATCGGGTGAACCGGCTGCGATCCGTGTGGTGTCTTTGAACCCGCCCGCAGCCAGACGCAGCAGCTCATCGCTCGTGCCTGCATGCGCCTTGGCCAAGTCGACCAAAGCACTCGCGGTGACATGGGGTACGTGGCTGATTATGGCCACCGCCCGGTCGTGCTCGGCCGCCTCGACGGTGACCACGCGAGCGCCAAGCGAACTCACGAAGGTGTGCAAGCGCCGAAACGACTCGGGATTCGTGTGCTCAGTGGGAGTCAGGATGTAGTAGGCGCCATCGAACAGGTCGGCACGAGCCGCGCGTACGCCGGAAAGCTCTGAGCCTGCCATCGGGTGTCCGCCCACGAACGTAGCACCGCTGCGAAGCGACGCTTCGGCGGCGGCCAGCACGCCGCTCTTTGTTGAAGCCACGTCGGTCACCAGTCCGAGATATCCCGCCGACGAAAGCCTCACAAGCCACTCCTCGGCAAATGAAGCGGGGGTGGCGAGAACGACAAGGTCCACGTTCGCGTCAGCGGCGAACCAACCCGCCGAGAAGGCTTCGTCAGGCGTGAGCCCCTCGTCGACGATGCCTTGCTCGAGCGCGTAGCCAAGGGAATCGGCGTCAGTATCCACGCCGAGGACCCTCACTGGATCGTCCTTGCGCTTGCAGGCAGCGGCGAACGAACCACCGATCAGTCCGACGCCGATGACTGCGACCGTGCGAATCGACATGCTCACTCCCAGCCCATGTGGCCGCCGGTGAGATCCAGTAGCGGACGCACGCCATCCATGAGTTCGTCGAACTCCTCCGGGCGCAATGATTGCGGGCCGTCGCACTTCGCGTGCTCGGGATCCGGGTGCACCTCGACCATCAGGCCGTCGGCTCCCGAGACGATACCGGCGCGCGACATGACCGAGACGAGCTCACGTCGGCCGGTCGCGTGCGACGGGTCGACGATGACGGGCAAGTGCGTGAGCATCTTGAGCGCGGCCACGGCTGCCAGATCGAGGGTGTTGCGGGTGTACGTTTCGAATGTGCGGATACCTCGCTCGCACAAGATGAGATCACGATTGCCGCCTTTGAGCACGTACTCTGCAGCCGACAGGAGCTCTTCGATGGTCGCAGACAGGCCACGCTTCAGCAGCACCGGCTTACCCATCTTTCCGAGTTCGTCGAGCATCATGAAGTTCTGCATATTGCGCGCGCCGACCTGCAGCAAATCAGCGTACTGGGCCACGGTCTCGGCGTCGCGCACGTCGAGAACCTCGGTCACGATCGGGAGACCGGTCTCGTCGCCTGCCGCTCGCAGCATCTTGAGGCCCTCGACTCCAAGTCCCTGGAACGCGTAGGGACTTGAGCGCGGCTTATAGGCGCCGCCACGAAGCACGGTGGCTCCCGCCGCGCGACACGCGCGCGCCACCGTCATCATCTGCTCCTCGGATTCGATGGAGCACGGTCCGGCCATCACGCCGACAGCACCGCCACCGATCGATGAATGCGGCCCGAGGTGCACGACGGTGTCCTCGGGCTGGAAATCGCGTGAAACGAGCTTGTAGGGCTTGAGTACGCGTACGACTTCTTCGACACCCGGCAAGCCCTGCAGCTCGAGCGAGTAGACAATCTCGCGGTCGCCAATCACGCCGATGATGGTCTTGACCTCACCACCGGAAAGATGTGCTTGAGCACCGACTTCTTCGAGAAGGTCGACGACGTGCTTGATCTGGGATTGGGACGCGTGGTCCCTCATTATGACGAGCATGGTTCCATCCACTCCTTAGCGTCTCATACGGCTTCGCCGACGGCCGAGGAGTTGGTGTTAGAACGTTCCCAGCTTCTCAGCCACGGCATCGAATGCGGCGATGGTGACCACCGTGTCTTCGGGGGTGCCGACTCCTACGCGCAAGGCCGGCGCCGTGCCGAAATCACGTACGATCACGCCCTCCTCCAGAAGGGCCTGAAACACTTCGACCGGCTTCTCCGTCATGAAGTAGACGAAGTTCGTTTGCGACGGCACGTACTGAATGCCGAGCCGATCGAAGCACTCGTACAGGTAGGTCTTCTGCTCTTGGTTCTCCTGCTTGCGCCGCTCGACCTCAGACTCCTCGGCAAGTGAATAAAACGCGCCGATCTGGGCGACCGTGTTGACGTTGAACGGCTCGCGCAGCTTATCGAGAGCCAAACGTAGCTGCTCGGGCATGATGCCGTAGCCGATACGACATCCGGCAAGAGAGTAGATCTTGGAGAAGGTGCGCAAGCTCACAAGGGGGCGCTTGCCGTCAAAGTACGACAGCGCGTCGGGATACATGTCATCGGTGACGAACTCGAAATACGCCTCGTCGACGACCACGAGAACATGCTCGGGGACCTTAGCCAAGAAGCGCTCGAACGCGATTCTGTGATAGATGCTGCCTGTGGGATTGTTCGGGCTGCACAGGAACATGAGACGCGTCTTGTCGGTGACTGCAGCGAGCATCGTGTCCAGGTCGTGCACCTGGTCTTCGTTCAACGGAACACGTACGGCGGTCGCGCCGAACATCTGAGTGACCATGGGGTAGACCACGAAGCTCGGCCACGCGAACACGACCTCGTCGCCGGGGCGAAGCACTGCCTGGGCGATGAGTCTGATGAGCTCGTTGGAGCCATTGCCGATGGCCAGACACTCTGGCTGGATACCGAGCTTGGCGCAAAGGGCCTCGCGCAAAGCGCGCGCTGAGCCATCGGGGTAGCGGTTGGAGTGCTTGATGACGGCCTTCATGGCCCGGCGCGCGGACTTCACGGGTCCTGCGGGATACTCATTGGAGGAGAGCTTGAGGATGTTCTCCTTGCCGCTTTGCGCGCGTACTTCGCTCACACGCAAGCCCGGTGCGTAAGGCACCATCTCATCGAGCTCAGTGCGTATCAGCGCGTCCCAGTCCACGAAGTCCTCCAGCGTGTGCGCGACCCTCGGGCCGCGACTTTGGGTTGCGAAGGATTGTCGCAGGTCGCGAGCGCAGGGGCAAGGCTTCGCGCCTTCAGTTCAGCCGAGCGAGCCGAAACGCTCGACGTGACAGAAGTCCTCGATGATTCGGTACTCCAGAAACGCCGCATTCGCGATGTGGAACGACCAGATCGCAGAAAGCGGCAGCCCGAGCATGTTCGGTACCGTCGAGCGAAACACTCCCCCATGCGTCACGACCACCATGCGCGAAGCGCCAGTCGCCATCAGCTCGTCCAAGGCGCGCGCAGTACGGTCGAAGATGTCCCGGCGAGACTCGCCACCGGGAGCCACGGGCATGTCCTCGGACTTGAAATCGAACCTGATGTTGCGCTCGACGGTCTCGTCATACGTCAGGCCTTCAGCCTGGCCGAAGTCCATTTCCTGTAGGCGGTCCTGGTACACGGGCACGAGACCCGTGAGCGCCGAGGCCGCTTCGGCCACCTCGCGACAGCGCCGCAAGGGACTGGACCAGATGACATCCGGTCCAAACGCCTCAATCTCTTGTGCGAGGAGAACCGCCTGCTCACGCCCGCGCTCGGTATAGGGCGCGTCTCCCCTGCCGACCCATCGTCCCGTGACGTTGGCCTCAGTCTCAGGGTGGCGCAGTATCAGCAAATGGCGCTCGGTCATCACCAGCTCACCACCATGGCAGCGGCGAATAGCACGATCATCTCGGTCACCAGCACGCTTGCACCCAGCACGTCGCCGGTGACGCCACCGACACGCTGCGCGCATAGGTGCGGAACAACAGCCGCGACCACGAATGCGAAGCCTGACCATACCCAGCCGGCGACGCCATGCTCGTAGCCCATGGACGCGGCGGCGATTCCTAAGGCAAAGGTCGCGATAACGATCTCGATCACACCCGGTGAGCCCATGACGCACGCGCCCAGACCGTCGGGCCTAGCCGGGGTTCCCAGCCACGAACCGAACGTCGCTGCCATCCGCGCAAAAACGGGGGCCGCAAAGAGCGCGATCCCGAATCCCACGTGTGTGAGCAGAGTCGAGACACATACGACCTGCATCACGGCAACGAGCACGACTGTCGCGACACCGAAAGCGCCAACGTGGGAGTCCGCCATGATTTCAAGTCTGCGCGCCTTGTCAGCGCCACCCCACCATGCGTCACCGAGATCGGCCAAGCCGTCCCAGTGCAAGAATCGCGTGAGTACCGCGCTGATTCCCACAACGAGGGTCGCCAGCGGCCACGCCGCACGCGAAAGAAACTCCCCATCGCCAAGAGCCACGCTCACCGAGTTGAGAATGACGAGCAGACTCAGAACCACGGAGCCGATGAACAGCCCCACCCAAGGAAACCATGCGCTCGCCCGCGAGGTCGGCTTGTGCGCGCCGGAATCGGGAACAGGCAGAACCGTCATGAGCGCGAAAGCGTCGGCCATGTCGCGCGCGCGGCCCATCTCTACTGCTCCGAGCCCGAAACACTCGCCTCAGCGAACGTGGCCATGCCCGAGATCATCTTGCATGCCGCATCCACGATGCCCATAGCCAGCGCCGCACCCGTGCCCTCGCCCAGGCGCATGTCCATCTCCAGAATCGGTTCGAGGCCCAAAGCCTCCAGCACGATCGCATGCCCGGGTTCTACCGAAAGGTGCGAAGGGAAGACGTAGTCGATGCATGCGGGACACATGCGAATCGCGCACAGTGTGGCTGCGCCCGAAATGAAGCCGTCAGCGATCACGCACACGCCTTGTTCGGCGGCACCGATAACGACTCCGGCAAGCGCCGCTATCTCAAGGCCACCCACAGCCGCCAAGACGCCCAACGGGTCTGCCTGGGGAGAACCGTCGGCGACGATGTTGTTGATCGCAAGCGCGCGCCTGACCACGTCGGCCTTGCGGGCCACACCCTCGTCGTCAAGGCCGGTCCCGCGTCCTACGACACGCGAGACCTCCGCGCCGGTGAACGCCGCCGTGAGTGCCGCCGATGGTGTCGTGTTCCCGATACCCATCTCACCGGTGCCCAGAAGGTCGTAGCCCTCCGAGACCAGATCGCGAGCAGCCGAAACGCCAACAAGAACCGCCTGAGCGGCCTCGGACCGTGTCATCGCGGGCCCGAGTGCCATGTTGGCCGTTCCCGCAGCCACCTTTTGTACGCGCACGCCGGGAAGATGAGAGACATCGCTCAGCACGCCTACATCGAAAAGCCTCAAGTCAGCACCGACGCTGCCTGCGATCTGGTTGATCGCAGCACCGCCCGCCACGAAGTTCGCCATCATCTGCCACGTCACATCTTGAGGAAACGGCGAGACGCCCTCGGCCACCACCCCGTGGTCGCCGGCGGCAAGCACGATCGCCTTTCGATCCACAGACGGGTGGTCGGTGCCCTGTACGCGTGCGACACGCGCCGCCAGGGTCTCGAGTTTGCCCAAGGAACGCGGGGGTTTGGTCAACTGGTCGAGGCGATCCCATGCCGCTTGCTCTTGGGCAGGATCGGTCGGACGAATGCCGCCGATGATCTCAGACAGCACATCTTCGTAGCTCATTCGCAACCTTTCGGACGGGGCCAGCGCGCACGCTGAGGCAGATCGGATAGTTCGATGCAACGTCCGGCCACGACAAGGTACGCCGCGTCGGATCTATCGATGAGCGAGCGGTTCGCGCGCCCTAGTACATCTCTGAACACGCGCCCTGACGCATATGCGGGCACGACGCCGTCTCCGACCTCGTTGGTCACGACGACGGTGTGGTCCCACCGGCGCAGAATCC
>JAHIQC010000304.1 GCA_018902765.1 Actinomycetota bacterium
ATAGGGCTTCAGTGCTTCGATGTCTTCCTTGAAGTCGTAGCCGCGAACGGCCACCAGTACGTGACGACCGTGAAGGTCGACACGCGTCGTGGGCACACCCGTGCCCTCGGTCAACAGAGCCTTCTCTTTATCGAGGAACTCCAGCGTGTTTCTGGCGAACTTGTCGAGCTGTTCGCCGATTCCCGCCTTGGCGGTCTCCATGGCCGTCTCGATCGCCTCGACGGAAAGCCATGTGCCCGTCGCGATGGTCTTGTCGTCGAGAACGACTTCATTGCCGATGATATCGATCACGGCGCCGTCCCAGACCCGTTCAAACACCTCGGGCCCGACAGCGTCCAGAAGGTGAACGCCCCCGCGCGTCAACAGGAGCGGGCCGAGGTTCGGATAGACGCCTGAGATCGACTGGGAGGCGTTGACGACCACCTCGACGCCGGTCGAAAGCAACGCCTCGGCACTCACACGATCCATGTCGACATGATCGATGATGGCTATGTCGTCTCTGCTGAGGCGTTTGACGAGGTCTTTAGTCCTCTTGTCTAGCCTGGCAGTGCCTTGGTAGCGCATCGGCCGCCTCTCAGCGAAAGCGCCTGCGAAAGCATCTCACTTTTCGTCAGGCGTGCCGTCGGATTCTAGCAGACCCTCCTACTGCACGCTTCGCGCACTGCCGAGAAGCTCCTCGGCATGAGCGAGGCCCGCGTCACTCTCAACGCCTGAGAGCATCCTGGCTATCTCCGCCACGCGCGCTTGGCCTTCGACCGCGCGAACGGAGGTGCTGACCGTGTCGCGATCCATGTGCTTCTCAACCACAATGTGTTTGTCGGCAAACGCGGCGACCTGGGCCAGGTGGGTCACAACGAGAACCTGGTGACGAGAAGCAAGGTCTTTGAGTCGGCGGCCCACAGCGGTGGCCGTAAGCCCACCGATCCCCGCATCCACTTCGTCGAACACGAGAACGGGAACATCGTCCGCGGCACCAAGTACGCCCTTGAGAGCAAGCATGACGCGAGATATCTCGCCCCCGGATGCGATTCGAGCGAGGGGCCGAGCGGGTTGGTCTGGTCCCGGCGCAAACATGAACTCCACGCGCTGAGGACCATCTGGTCCCCATTCATCGAAGGGAACATCCTCAAGCAAGACCTCAAATGAAGTTCCGGACATCTCCAGATCAAGGGTGGCGCTCGCGAGATCCACGACGAAACCAGGAGCGGCGGCCGCGCGCATCGAGGCCAGAGCTCGTCCGGCGGATTCCAGGGCTGCGCGGGCCGAATCGACCGCAGCGCGTGCAGAATCTAGACCATCCTGCCCGGCATCAAGAGCTGCGAGTGTCTCCTCGGCATCTTGAGAGGTGCGCAGAACGTCCGCCATCTCAGGTCCGTATTTCTTCTTGAGCGCCATGAACGAAGCGAGCCTTTCTTGGAGAGCATCAAACTCGCGAGGATCATGCTCGAGTGACTCAGCATAGGCGCGAAGATCGGTCGCAATCTCGTCGACCAGCACGGCGACCCCGCCGAGCCGCTCAGTGATCGCGTCCATCTGCGGATCGAGGTCCGCCACATGGCGCAAGGCTGAGTGGCAGACCGTTAGGGCGTCCGATGCCCCTGACTCATCTCGCAACGCGGCGTACGCCTCAACGGCAGCCGCGGACAAACGTTCGCTGTGCTTGAGTCCGGGAAGCCGCCTATCTAGCTCGGCCTCTTCTTCCAAGGTAGGGCCGACCCCTGCGATCTCTTCAACCACAAATCGCAGATAATCGGAACGAGTGCGCGCTTCGGCGAGACTCGCGGTGATTCGATCCAGCGTCGTGCCTGCCTGTGCCCAATCCTCACGGGCCGACCTGTACTCCGAAAGCCTAGAGACGGCGTCAGCGCCGCAGTACCTGTCCAGGTACTCACTGTGTCGGGATGGCTGGAGGAGCGATTGGTGCTCGTGCTGGCCGTGTAGATCCACAAGCGGGCCAAGCGCCTCAGCTAAGGCACCCACGGTAGCCATTTCCCCGTCAAGCGTGCACTTGGAGCGCCCATCTGAGGACACCCTGCGTTTGGCGAGAATCTCGCCTAGAGGCAAGCGCATGCGGCCCTCGACGACCGCTTCGGCGGCACCGGCGCGAACCCATGTCGAATCGGCGCGCTCTCCAACCAAGAGCTTGAGAGCTCCGACAAGCGCCGTCTTGCCCGCGCCGGTCTCGCCCGTGAGCACGGTCATGCCAGGACCGAATTCGAGCCAAACATCTTCTATAAGGGCGAGGTTGCGAACGTGGAGCTCCTCGAGCATCTCAGCCTCCGAGGAACTCGCGCCGTACGACCTCGAAGAACTCGCGGCCGTCGAGGCGGACGAGCAGCACATCGGACTCGCTCCGACTCACAACAACATGCTCGATCTCTCTGCGGCATGGAGTCACGTCGCCATCGATCTGCAGGCAGGCGTTGCGCCTGGCGGCATCAGGCAATGCCAGGGTCACCACGTCAGACGGGCCTATCACGAGCGCCCGAGCAGAAAGCACGTGCGGGGCGACCGGTACGACGACACAACAGCCGACAGAGGGAGACACGATCGGCCCACCCGCCGAAAGCGCATATGCGGTGGATCCGGTCGGAGTCGCGACGATCACCCCGTCGCAACGCATCGTCTGGACCACTTGTTCGTTGATGGAGATCTCGATCTCGACCACACGGCCGCTGGCTCCCCGAACCAGCGCCACTTCGTTGAGCGCGCGGTAGCGACCCACTTCTCGGCCGCCCATCTGCACCTGGACCTCAAGAGTCGCACGGCGCTCGATGCATACATCGCCCGCGAGCGCAGAGACGATGGCCGAGCGCAGGTCCGCAGAGGACGCACCTGTCAGAAAGCCCAGTTTGCCGAAGTTGACGCCTAGTATCGGCGACTCGGTCGCACCCAAGACATGGACTGCCTTAAGGATGGTCCCATCCCCGCCCAAAGCAACGACGAGCCCTGGTTTCCCCAGATCTGAACGCGCGACGCCACAGGCTTCCAGGCCTATGGAGGCCGCGTCCTCGGCGATGAGAACGGGATCTAGCCCCTGCGCGGCCAACCAGGTCACAAGTTCGACCGCTGCATTAACTGCAGCGGGATTGGACAAGTTGGGAACAAGTAATACTCGCAAGGCTCAGACCCCCAAGCTCTCTCTCGCAGCGTGAACCAGTGCAGCCGGATCGACGGCTGCTTCAGGACCACAGGACTTGGCCCACATCCAAAACTCAATGTTACCCTCAGGGCCCGTGATAGGCGACCAGGTCAAACCATGCACGAACAGCCCGGCCGCTCGCACTTGGGCGACAACCGTCTCCAGCACGTCGATGTGCGTCGCGGCATCCCGCACGACCCCCTTCTTACCAACACGGCCTTTCCCAGCCTCAAACTGCGGCTTAACCAGAGCCACTAGCAGGCCATCATCGCCCATAAGCTCGATGAGCTGAGGTAGGATCTTCGAAAGCCCGATAAAGGAGACATCGACCACAACGATATCGAATGGTGCGCCTAGCAAGGCCGGGTCTGCACTTCTGATATTCGTGCGCTCGAACGTCGTGACGCGTGGATCCTGACGTAGTTGCCACGCAAGTTGGCCGTAGCCGACATCGACCGCGGCCACGCTTGCTGCACCGCGTTGCAGGAGACAATCGGTGAAGCCCCCCGTCGATGCACCTACGTCGACCGCGCGCATCTCGGTAGGGTCAATCCCAAAGAAGTCGAGCGCCCCTGACAGCTTGGTTCCGCCTCGCGAGACGAACCGATCGACCTCAGAGATCTGAAACTCCGTGTCCTCGGCGAGTTGTTCACCAGCTTTGGAGACCACGCGATCCCCGATCCGCACCTGCCCGGCGATAATCGCCGCCTTGGCGCGTTCGCGAGATTCGAAAAGGCCTCTCTCAGCGAGCAGGACGTCGGCTCGGCGGCGAGTCATCTACCACTCTCTCCGTACTCGATGCCCGGTCAAGTCCGTCCAACCTGCCCCGTATCGCGGTCCTGATGCCATCGGGGGTCAGGCCTATCTCCGCGAGCAGTTCCTTCATCGCTCCATGGGTCACGAAACAATCGGGCACCGACAGGCGCAGCACCGAGGTTCTGGCATCCAGATCGGCCATGCCCTCGAGCACAGCTGAGCCGAACCCTCCGCAGCCGGTATTCTCCTCGACGGTCACGAGCAAAGCGTGGGAAGAGGCCGCCCATGCCACCGTTTGAAGGTCAATCGGCTTGACCCAGCGCATGTTGACCACGCTCGCGGAGATGCCGTCCTCGGACAGAAGATCAGCAGCCGCTTCAGAAACCCCCACCATCCTTCCGACGGCGAGAATCGCGACGTCCGTCCCCTCTCGGCGAATCTGCGCACGTCCTGCCTCCAACACAACAGGGTGCTCCGGCATCTCAACCCCTGCAGCGGAGCCTCGTGGATACCTGATGGCGACGGGGCTGTTGCTCAGAAGCGCCGTGTGCAGCATGTTCGCAAGTTCCGCCTCGTCGGCCGGCGCCATGACCATGAGATTGGGGATGCTGCGCAGGTACGTCAGATCGAAGACCCCATGGTGCGTGGGTCCGTCTTCTCCCACGAGTCCGGCACGATCCAGACAGAAGACCACCGGCAGGTTCTGAAGCGAGACATCCATGATGATCTGGTCATATGCGCGTTGCAGGAACGTCGAGTAGATCGCCACGATTGGATGTCGGCCCCCAAGGGCCATGCCCGCAGCCAAGCCCACCGCGTGCTGCTCCGCGATTCCCACATCGAAGAAGCGATCGGGGTACTTCGCCGCAAAAGTATCGAGGCCCGTACCCGTGGGCATTGCGGCAGTGATGGCAACAATGGTCTCGTCGCGCTGTGCCTCCATCATCAGGGCCCGACTGAACGCCTCGGTGAAACTCAGTGCTCCGCCAGAACTTGCAGGCACGCCTGTCTCTCTCGAAAAGGGACCGATTCCGTGAAATGCGTCGGGCCTGTCCTCGGCATGGGTGTATCCGGTTCCCTTGCGGGTCACTGCGTGGATTATGACCGGGCCATCGACCTGCTTGGCTCGTGTGATGGCGTTTTGCACAGCCGAGACGCTGTGTCCGTCAATGGGACCAACGTACTTGAGCCCGAGCTCTTCGAAGAGCATTCCGGGCACGAGAAGTTGCTTGACGGAGTCTTTGGCCGCTTCGCCGGCTGCCACCATCACAGCGCCGAGCCTCGTGCGGCCCAAAGCCGACTCCACATCGTCTCTCAGCCGGTTGTAGCGAGGATCGAGTCGGACGCGCGCCAGATAGCTGGCCAGTGCGCCGACGTTCTCCGCGATGGACATCTCGTTGTCGTTGAGAACGATGATGAGCTTGGTTCCAAGATGACCGATATGATTGAGCGCTTCGAAGGCCATGCCTCCGGTCATCGAGCCGTCGCCGATCACGGCGACGACACTCTCGTCACCTCCCGCAGCATCGCGCGCGCAGGCCATTCCAAGCGCGGCCGACAGCGA
>JAHIQC010000305.1 GCA_018902765.1 Actinomycetota bacterium
GGCCTGCTGCAGGTGGTTCACGAGCGTGCCCGAGGGGTCAGCGTACAGATCCTCGATGTTCAGCCACTGCTCGACCTTCTTGACGCCGTCTTCGGTCGGGGCGATCGTGCGCTTGGCTTCGTCCTTCTCGTAGTCTTCGTCTTCGCGCAGTCGGCCGATGACCTTCGCGAACTGCTTGTACAGGTCGGCGGATTTGGTGCCCGCGCCTGAGATGATGAGCGGAGTACGCGCCTCGTCGATGAGGATCGAGTCGACCTCGTCCACGATCGCGTAGTGATGGCCACGCTGCACGCGGTTGCCCGGCACAACGACCATGTTGTCGCGCAGGTAATCAAAGCCGAACTCGGCGTTGGTGCCATAGGTGACGTCTGCGGCATACGCGGGCTTGCGAAGCTCGCCGGGCATCTGCGACTCGATGCGCCCGACCTCAAGTCCCAAGAACCGATAGACCTACCCCATCCACTCACTGTCGCGCTGGGCCAGATAGTCGTTCACGGTCACGACGTGCACACCCGCGTCGGTAAGCGCGTTCAAGTACACCGGAAGCGTGGCCACAAGCGTCTTGCCTTCACCGGTTTTCATCTCAGCGATCATCCCGCGATGCAGAACCATTCCGCCGATGAGCTGCACATCAAAGTGCCGCATACCCAGCGAGCGCCATGCACCCTCTCGGCAAAGGGCAAAGGCCTCCACCAGCATGTCGTCGACCGGCTCGCCGTTAGAGAAGCTCTCCTTGAACGCTGCGGTGCGTGCGCGCATGTCCGCGTCGGTCATTACCTTGATTTCGGCCTCGCGATCATTGATCGCGGAAACGAGTCCTTCGAACTGCTTGAGCTGCCGTCCCTCACCCATCGTGAGGAGCTTGGCTAGGATGTTTGCCATAGGGAATCTGCACCTTTTCTGAGCAGGGTGGATTCAGGGAATTAGCACGACGATTCTAGCATAGGGCATGCCGTTCAGAGGTTGCGACGGGTGTGCTCACAGGAAGGACACAAACGGTGGCCATGCGAGCAGCCAGCCGAGTTCCTGGACGATTAGTCGGCGGCAAGCGGCGGGCAAGCGGCCGCTGGCTTGCGCGGCACCCTCGCAGCCTTCTGGACACGCTTCAACTGCTTGTTGACGTGATCGCCCTGAGCATCCTGACGAATCACGCAGCCGACCAGAATCTCGGCCAATTCATCGAGTGCGATCCGGTTGCCCGAGTCCGCCTTGATCTCAGCACGTAGCTTGGTTAGAACGGACTCGCTCAACAGGAGCTTGGCGATGTTGTTCGATGCGAGCGCCCGAGTCCGCTGATAGAACACCTCGAGCTCATCTTTGCGCTGAGCTTCCGGAGTCAACAGGTAGAGAAAATCAACCTTGTCTTTGGGCTTCATATCCTCATCGAGGAGACTGACCTCGAACACCAGCTCGCTCGCGACCGGCTTGCTGAAGATCACGCGATGGAGCTGCCACTCGGCACCGTTGGTCAGAATGACCCATTCGACGCCCTCGCTCGCGGCGTAGGAGACGGCCTGATAGAGATGTTTGTCGTTCAGTTTGGATGAAACAGCTTTGACTTCGATGATGACGAAGTGCTTGCCGTCCTTGCGGATGACGAAGTCCGCGAAGCTCCCCTTGATGCGGTACTCACCGGTGAGGTTGTCGAAGGCGTCCCATCCGAGCACATCGCTCACGATCGAGGACACGATCAATCGCGTGTCGCTTTCCTTTGCACCGTTCGTGCGCGCCTTCTGCGCGACACTCTTGAACTTGCGAAGCCCCTTCGCGACGCGCTCGCGAGCTTTGTCCTGATAGACCGCCATCAAAGTCCCCCCTCTGACCGGCTGCAGTTCCTACTGAAGTCTAGTGTATGCCGTCGTGACCTGAGGTAACGGTTGTCTCCGCCCAACGTGCGTGCGTGTTGCGCATAACCCGCGCTCTACGAGATTCCAACATAGCCGAGACCTCTTGTGCGTCGAGTTGATGCGCTTGTTCGACGCGTGCCGACTAGATCACTGTCGGAAACGGTTCTCCTGTGACGATTGCCAAGAACCCCTCGACCCGCGAACGTAGCTCGTCAAACGTCAAGACTTCTACGTCGCTCACACCCAAACGGAATCGCTCGAACGATGTGCGCTTCGAATCGTCATCGAGACTGCGAGAGTCCCCGATGATTAGCACCGAGCGAGGGAACGCCAGCTGCAGATGATCAGTATCACGCATGAGAGTCTCGATATCCCGCTGGAAGGTGGTGCGGTAGTACTGGGCTTGCGCGATTGCTCCCGAGAGCTCGACCGAGGCCGCGTATGCCTCACCACGGTACGGTTGCGCCTGGAGCAACGCGGTGTCAGCTCGCTTGATCTCAACGAGAGCGATTGCGTTCGTGTGTGGATTCATGAGCATGAAGTCCACATATGCGGCCTTCTTACGGGTCACCGTTGGAGAGGAAACAACAGCCTCATCTTGGAACAATACGAGCGGCTGGCCCAATACCTGTTCGATTACCCACTCATGACGAGCGAGCAGGGCGTGCCAACCGGGTTCGGCACTAGAGGCAAGTGAATCCCATTCAACGAGCAGAGCGTTGAGCGAGGCAGCTGCAGATGCGGCACTCAGGTATCTCGCGTCTTCCGGCCTCAGGCTGGTCAGGCTTGTGGCCAGTAAGCCTGGGTTCGTACACGTCAGCAGCCACTGCACCACATCCTGAATCGCCGCTGGAGCCGATGCGTCATCGACTTCGCCGTCAACCGGCACCATGAGATACTGACGTCGCGGAATCCCACTTGTGGCACAGGCGTCGTAGAGCCCGGAGAGTACGCGGTAAAACTCAAGAAGGGCGTCACTTGGGAAGTCATACCGCGTCCATTCGCCTGCGCGCAGGGTCAGCGAGAGCGACTCATCGTCAACAAACTGGTCGACTTCACGCTTCGACTGATAGCGCAGTTCTCCACTAACGACAGCATCTGGATCGTTGGGATTGTTGTGCAGATTCGGGCAGAAACGCAGCCGGCGGCGGCCGTTGCCGCTGGTCCACAAAACAACCGGCTCCAGCGCGACAGCGGAATCGCTTGACGTCGAGTCAATGCGAATAGGCTCAGTCAAAGTAATCCTCCCCCGCAGCGCGTGCCCCCACGACCGCTGCATCCGTCAAACGTGTATGGCACAACCTGCGGCGCAGGCGCCTCTCTTCGCAGTCTACCTTCTGGCCGTCAGGTTGACGCCATTCCTGCACGACGCCGACCGACTTGTCGCAACCACGTGCATAAAGTGAGCCTCAACGTCGTTGACCAGTTCGGCTGAGGGGACAAGCTGCAGATTCGGATGCCCAGCGTGATCGCCATCGAGGTCCCTGATACAGCC
>JAHIQC010000306.1 GCA_018902765.1 Actinomycetota bacterium
GAGGAGGATGTCGTAAGCCCGTCTGTCGCCTTTTGTGCGACCTTGGCCCCGTACCCCATCTCGACATCGTCGACATAGGCCGTGCCACTCGCGTAGCGGTACTCGATGTTGAACTTCACGAAGGAGGCGTTCGTGGGCACTGCGCCATCCATGAAGACCTCGCGCCAGCCGTTGGTGTCGGCCGTGTTGCTATAGGAAGACGGCTGCACGGTTGAAATGAAGTTCCCCGCGCTGTCATAGAAGTGGTACTTGAAGAACACGCCGTACTCACTCTTGGTCGTGTCCACCGCAAGCGAGTCGGTGTTGAGCCACATCGAGGAGTGAAGGTGCCTCACGCCGCCGATCGGGAACATCGTCGCGGTGGTGCCCGAGCACGGCGAGACGTATACGGACGTGTTGGACGCCGAGTAGAACTTGAGCGCGCCTGTGCCGGTGCGCTTGACCGTGGTCTGCTGCGTGGCCACGCTCGTGGAGTTCGTGTACCAACCGCCGGTCGCCCACGACTTGTCGAATCCGGGATCGGGGGCGTCGTTTACAGAGGTGAGAGTGCCCGCGCTTACCGGGGCGCCTTTTGCGAGGTTCTTGTACGCCAGCCCGGCGCCTTGGGCGAGCGGGTCCCTCGTGAAGGTACCATCTTTAACCTGACGCATGTGGTGGGTAGTGCCGTCGGCATCCGCCAGGTCGACCGCTCCGTCACCGAAGTACGCGTCGTCCACGTAGAGCGTGCCCTTGGCGTTCTGATACTCGATGTTCACGCGGGCGAAGTAGGCGTCAGCCGGGACCGTGGCCGCGGTGCCTACGTGCTGCCACGAGCCGGAGTTGTACTCGGCGAAGTTGCCGGAACGCGCCTCACCGACGTAGGTGCCATCAGCCTTCCAGAAGTGGATCTTGACCACACCGCCATAGACGGCCGGAGAACCCGTATCGGCCTCGAGCGAGAGTCCGCTCGCGAGCATCCACGCGCCTGCCTCCACGCGTTGCCCCGGCCAGACGGGGTAGGCGCCCGTACCGTCGGGATGCGATTTGACGTAGGCGGTACAGTCGGCTGTCGTCGTATAGAACCTGAGCCGATTGCCTGTGCGCCCACCGGTGACGGAAGTGATACTGACGTTGCTTGTATCACCGCCGGTAGACCACCCTGACAGCGAGTCGAACCCAGGCGTTGGTGCACGGTTATCGTTGCGGGTGAGGGTCGAGACCGGGGATCGCCAGCCGGTGGGCAGCTCCGCAGAACCGGCTTGGTCCGAACGGTAGGTGGCACCGTATGAGAGTGAACCGCCGCGAGCCGGCCCGGCAAGGTCCTGGCGGGCGACCACAAGTGCGCCCGAGGATGCCTCCACCGATGCTCCGGCGCCGATAGGCTCACTCGCACGCGCCGCCTCTACGCCCCGACCGTCGGACGCCGCCTGCGCATCCCCTGTGGTGAAGCCGGTCCAGTCGGTCCAGCTGCTCCACGTCACATCGCCCGCGTTCGGCCAGTCAGAAAGTCCTGCCGCGCGCATTCGCCAAAAATAGCGTGTGTTGTTCGCGAAGCCGTACTCGTTGGTCGTGACCGTATGGTCGTAGTCCTTCAGGTCATCAACGGGCACCGTATCGAGAAGGCCGCTTGAATCCGGCTTGCTGGAGAACTGGATCTCGACCTTCTGCTGGGGCTTGGAAATCAGGTCCCCGTTGAGATCGGCCAGTCGATGCTTGTCATCGTCGTAGTTCCAGACAATCGTGGGCTGTCCGTCCACGACCGTATCAGGCATCGGAGCCACCGGCTCGACCTTGGGGACAGTCGTCCACGCGATCCTGTAGCTGGGATGCTGGAGTCCGTCTGACCAGGTATAGAAATCCCATCCGATGTACTTCGTGAAGGCGGATGATCCCCAGAGCATGAGACCGTAGTTGGTTCCGGGGCTATCAAGCCACCCCTGCATGAGGCTCGTAATGTAGAGGTCATCGGACGAGCAGTTGGCGTTTTGGGAGAACTGACCCGCGTAGACATATGAAGGTTGGGCGTTCCAAGTAATCCCTGCCGCAGTCCACCAGCTTGTCACCTTGTCGAACGTGATCGTGGAGGGGCTCGGGGAGTTCCAGTAGCACTGCAGCGCAAGCCGCGCGTAGAGAATCTGCACATCGGAGCCGAGATTGCGTAGGGTCTCCAGCGTGTCATCGAGCTGAGTCGACTTGAGGTAGCTGCGGTAGTAGTAGCCGCCCATTGTGCCGACCTTGAGCGGGAACGTCCCGTCCTCGTACCAGTTGGCTGGATTGAAGTTCTCCGTCGGATACTGGGAGTTCACGTATGCAAGATCAGTCACATAGGGTGACATCCATGCATACTTCACCGTCGGGTCGATCCTCACCGGCCATACACGCGCGGAGTCTGCGAGCCATTCACGGTCGGCGACCACGTCGATGCGCCAACCCGCAAGCGCAGGCAGGAGTTCGTAGTGCACCGCACGAGATACCGCGGGACCGCCCTGTTCCGCCCCGCTCGAGTCATACATGTAGGGCGCTTCGATCTGGAACACTGGACGAGTCGATTCCTCGGAAACAAAGTCGATGCCACCGTTCTCGTTCATGCGCGGCATGACGTCTGCAGCCACGAGATCGAAGCTGTAGACGCTTCGGCCGGTGAAGCGCTCGAGGACGATTGTCTCCTTGAGACCGGTCGGCCCCGAAACGTATTCGAGGTCAGCGCCCGCAAACGCACCCTTGTACTGCAGCCGCGCCTCGCTCATTGGGTTTCGCTCGGGGGCGGTGTCGAGAGTCACCGCCGCCTCGGGTAGCGTCGGTCGGGTCGCTGGGCGGAAGGCGACACGCCCCATGGTCGACTCCACGCTCGCCCACCCGGAATCGAGCTGTCCGGGCAGCTCGGTTGTGAAGCTGTTGGCCCGGTTGCGGAACGCGCGGCCTCGGACCGTGAAGGTCTCCTCGAGACTCGAATCGATGGGCAGAAGCGTCGATGTCGCCTCGGATTCGTAGAAGATCGGCTCGTCGAACACCTCAGTCTCATACGTGCCGTCAGAGAGCTCAAAGGTGCGGGAGTTCGTCGTTCGCTTGCTCACGGCCTCCGCCTTGGCTGGCGGTGCCGGTTGGGCGATGGCTGGCGGAGGCTGATACTGAACTCCCGCTAGGAGCATCGCCGCCGACAGGACGACGCTCGAGACCTTGCGAGCGAGTACCCGATAGTCCCTCATCCGTTCCCCTCCCCAAGGGCTGCAAGATAACGCAAGGAGTATGTACAAATATTGACTGGAGAGTCA
>JAHIQC010000307.1 GCA_018902765.1 Actinomycetota bacterium
AGTCATGAGCAGCGCGTCGCCCACGAGCGATGGCAGTACTCGCTGCAGCGGCGCGAACACGTACGGATACGGCGTCGTGAACATGAGCGTGAGCCCCGTGAGCGCCGCAGTGACCGCCTTGAGCATCAGCACGGCCGCGGTGATCGGCCCGGCCGAGGCGGCGAAAGCGAACAGCGCTGCGAACAGCGCGGGGTACGCCGCGAGCGCAAAGACCTGGCGCAGCGGCAGGCGCATCGCCACCACCACCGAGGCCAGCACGAGCGCCACGGCTGCCAGCACCAACACGTTACTGCTGGCCACGACGCCTGCGAGCGCCAGGACAAAAGCGATGAGCTTCGCCACCGGATGAACCCGATGCAATGCCGAGGAACCCAGTGTCGCCGAAGTGTCGACTGATGAGATGTCCACTAGTGCGACACCCCCTCGTCGCCCACGAGGCGTACTTCGGGCCGTCGGCCACGCACCATGCCCGGTCTCACGCGGGAGACAAACCCGATGATCGCGGCCGTGATGAACCCCTCAAGCACCCACCCAAACGAGCCGAGCGTGTAGACCATCGTCGCGAAGCGTTTCACCGACAACTGCGGCAGGGGCTCCTCGGCGGTCTCGGGGTTCAGAAGCGAGTTGCCGACCACACCACCGGAAAAGAGCGCACCGAATCGTCCGGCCCTGGGGTCGAACGCGCCTGACTCACGGCTGGCCGCGGCAGAGCCGGACAGCGCCACGATGCCCACGAGCAGCGTGGTCGTGATCGCAAGCGCGAGCACCGTGGCCACGCCGGCGACCGCAGCCGACCTGCGATGCCGTAGCAGCGCGTCGAGACCTTTGAAGAGCGCCCAGCCTATGAGCATTTCGCTTGCGATCATGAGGGTATTGAGGCCAATGACCGTTACGCCGCCATGCCCCACAAGCGCGAGGATCACGTTAACGATGAACGCCGCGATGATCGAGAGCCACGGCCCGAGCAGGATGCCGGAGAGCACGGTGAGATTGACGTGGTAGGCGATCGGTACGACCTCGCTCGACATGCTCACGAGCATGAGCGCGGCGATGGCGCCCAGAAGCGGCACCTTGCGGCGCACATCGCGACGCCCGCCGAAATGGCCGGCCAGACCGACCGCCGAGAGCGTGACGAGCCACGATGCCAACACGAGCCACAGGGGCAGCACGCCATCGGGTATGTGCAGGTGGGTCATCGGGCATCACCGTGCCTGAGGCACTGCGCACAAAGCCCGTAGATGTTGACCTCGTGACGGGTGACGACGAAACCCTGTGCAGCGGCTTGCTCGATGGCGTGGTCGTCGAGCGGGCACGGCGCGTGTGCGACCGTGCCGCAGCCGGTACACACGAGATGGTGGTGATGTTCGTCATCGGTGCAGCGCAGGTATAGCGCATGGCCGTCTCGCTCGCCCACTGCCTCGAGGAAGCCATGGCCGACCATCGCCGAGACGGCCCGATACACCGTAGCCGAACCGATCTTCGCGTCGGACTCACGCACACATGACAGCAGCTCATCGACCGTGAACGCCCCGTCGAAGGCGACGGCGCCTTGTGCGATGAGCGAGCGCTGAGGGCTGCGCCGGCCACGGCCGTACGCGGCCGACTCGGGGCTCTCGGGTCGGGATGAACTCAGATGGCTCATGGTCTTGACGAAGCACACTCCTCGGCAGACACGCAGTGCGTGCATAAGTGAGAACCGTTCTCAGTTACATGGAGTGTACTACGGTTGAACGCAAGCAGGGCACCCCGGTCGGAGTGCCCTGCGATGATACTATGGCGGAGAGTCAGGGATTCGAACCCTGGATACGGTTTAAAGCCGCATACACGATTTCCAGTCGTGCTCCTTAAGCCAACTCGGACAACTCTCCAGGCGCGCCAACGTACTGACGAGCGCACACGCGAGTATACCCACATGGCGCAGGAGCGGCAATGCCTGAAGGCCGTGACGTTACGCTTCTTGATCTTCTATGCAGACGGCGACAAAACCCACCCACGCTTCTTAAGCGCAGGCCACACGGCCCGAGGGGATCCGCGGGGACAAGGCATCTAGACGCCCCGAGTACCCTGCATAGCTCGGGTTTGTTGGCGAGCCTCGCCTCGCAACGAAGCCCGCCGGAGCGTGCGCTGCCTCGACTCAGACGTCGATCCCCTGCTCACGGAGTGCACCAAGCAGCTCCCGACACAGCGCGGCGCACGACGCCGCGATCACCTCAGGCGGCTCTGGCGCCGCTGCCTCGGCTGCAAGCTGACTGCCCGCAGAGTCGGAGTCGCCGAAGAGGCTTGGCAGTTCGCCGAGCGCCTCTGAGGTGACAGGCCCGGCAGTCTCATCTGCCAACAGACCCGCAAAGCCCTCAGCCAGCCGAGCGCTCGGGATCGCCTGCAAAAGTCGAAGCACGTCAAGTGCATCCTTGGGCTTCACTCTGTCCGGCCGGCCTCGTTCGAGCGCACCGGCCGCCACCCGCTCGGACAGCTTAATCGTCTTGGAGATCAGCAGCGCCGTGGGACCGGCCACCTTCATGGCGAAGCTCCGGGCATCCGTCACTTCCAGCGCACCGATGCCCATTACGCTGTTGTCCACCAGCGCCGCCTCCAACCCGTGGACCTTCAGCATCGAGCCCTTCTCGTGCTGCGGCACCCGGGCGGCACGCCGCCCAGCGCCTCCCAGGGCTTCAGGCACCAAGAGATCGACGGTCACCTTCGCGGGAATACCTGCGATCTCTCGCATCGAAGCCCACACGCCCACTAGTTCCCTGCCGTCGCGCTCATCGAGGAAGAACTTGGCCTTACGCATCGCCGAGGCGATCTCGGGATCACCCGACAGGAGGCGCGGGTCGATTGCGACGTCGCCATCGGTCGTGAACTCGGCGACGGCGAACTGCGCGGCACCCGTGTGGAGGTAGATCGCCTGCGCCCCGACGAGCACGAGCGCGTCTTTGTGACCCTCGAGTGCCTCAAGGGCATCGAGAAGCGCTCTGCGCGCGACGATGTACTCCTCGCTATACACGCCAGACCTCCTCGTGGGATAGCATCCACTCGATAAGCGCTTCCGCTTCTTCCGGCCCG
>JAHIQC010000308.1 GCA_018902765.1 Actinomycetota bacterium
AGCTTCGAGCTGCCGTTGAATGCGGAATCGCATGTCGCCGAGGAGATGAAGCCCACCCAGTGCACCCAGTGTCACGGGGACAACAGGACCATCACGCCGAGCGACGGCATCATCATCAACCACGCAGTGCACGCCGAGAACGACGTGTCGTGCACCATGTGCCATAACCGTGTGGCGCATCCTGAGGATTTCGAGCTCAAGCTAGCTGGAAACCGCAAGCACGAGGACTTCATGGTCATGGAGGCTTGCTTCCGCTGCCACGGTCTCGAGAAGGACTCGAAGGCCCCCGGCGCTTGCGAGAAGTGCCACCCGGCCGGGTTCCAGCTCAAGCCCGAGAATCATCTCGTGGCGGGCTTCTACGCGCTGGGCGGGGAGTCCAAGGGCCACGCCGAGCTCAAGAAGAAAGAGCCGGAGTACTGTCGCATATGCCACACGGAGACCACGTTCTGCGTCGGCTGTCACGGCATAGCCATGCCGCACCCCGCCGGGTTCAAGGAAGGCCATGGCGATCTGGGCAAGAACAAGCCAGCGGTCTGCGCGAACTGTCATGCCAAAGCCGGAGCGAGTACCGCGGGTGGCTACCAGTTCTGCAACAGCTGCCACCACCCCCAGGGTGACGCCAGCAAGCCGTGGATCCCGCAGCATTTCAATGCAGTGCGCGAGACAGGTGCGCAGGCGTGCTTCGAGTGTCACAAGTCGACATTCTGCGCCGCATGCCATGTGAGTTCCGCCACGACTCAGTAACCCCGTCCTCGGAGCAATCGTGGCATCTCGCAGCGTTTCAGGTAGAACCCTCACGGTCGTTCTCGTGGCCGTCTTCGTGCTGGGCTCAGCGCTCATCGCGTTTCTCTTGTTGCGCTCCGCCGATGCGCCATCACCGCAGCGCGCGCCGCTGGCAGCCCTATCTCCCGATTCGACGGCAACCGCAGGCTTCGCAGGCATGATCCCATCCGCCGAGGAAGCCGCACTTCCTCGGCCACTTGGTCTGGACGGGGACGGCGAGCGCCTGTATGTCGCGCTCGCTGAGTTGTCCGCCGTGGGCGTGTTTAGCTATGAGGGCGTCTCCGAGGACACCGTCAGCGTGTCGGCTGCGGAAGGTGCGGCCGCCTCGACCCCCGTTGACCTTGCGATCTTCTCCGACGGCACGCTTGGCGTCGTCGACACTGCTGGTTCACGAGTGCTGGTTGTGGATCCGGGCGATCCGAAGGCACGAGGGGTGGAATTCACCGGAGGCAGCGGCAAGGGGCGCATTCTGAGCCCGACGGCGATCGATGCGAGCGGCGGTCGGGTCTACGTGGCCGACTCGTCCGATGGCTCAGTTCGCGAGTACGAGGAATCCGGCACGTTCCTGCGGAGCATGAGTTTCGAATCTCCGAGCCCGACCTTTGTCGGCGGGCTTTGTGTGGCCGGCGAGACCCTGTGGGTCTCGGATTCCAACGCCGATCGTGTTATAGCGGTGGATCTGGCGACCGGCGCCCAGAGCGGCGTTTTGCAGCGACGACTCGGCTTGCCTCGCGGAGTGGCCGTCACCCAAGGCGGAAAGATCATGGTGGCCGAGACCTTCGGTCGACGTATCTCGGTGTTCGACCCCTCTGGAGCGAGTATCATCGATGTCTTCCCGGATGCGTCCACTGAAGGGGTCGCGAACGACGGCCTTCTCGAGGCGCCGGAGTCACTCGTTTGGGACGAAGAAAGCTCTCGGCTCTACGTCACTGATGTGAACGCGGGACGGATCAAGGTCTACAACTATCTTCTGGAGGACTGATGAGGCATCTCATGTACGGACGTCACCGTGTCGTGTTCACGGTGTTGGCTCTGGCATTGATCATTGTGTTGTCTGTCGGCATCGTGGGCTGCTCCGGAAAGGCGGCGGTTTCGAGCGATCCCGTGTCTGCCATCGAGTCCCTACTGCAGTTGCGCTACGAGCGCTCCACCGACGCCTCGGCATACGCCGAGCTGATTGCTGAGCCCGAGCTTGCCATCCAGCTCGCACAGGCCTCCGCCGAGGAGAGCTCGGACGTGCCGCCGACTCCGGAGTGGGACACGCCGTATCTCAGCATGACCAAGGGCACCACTGCACAGGTTGTGGTCGTGTGGAAAGCACGAGACGGGTTCGCGGGCTTTCCGCCCGCCACTCGTTTCGACCTCGAGGAGCTCGACGGCGTCTGGAAGACCGTGGACGCGCAGTCCATCGAGGAGACCGCGAGCATCCCCGCCGAGGCGAAGTAGGCCTTGATGCGTACGTGAAGCGCTAGACACTACCTTTGCCTCGCGCCACAAGGGCTGACTTTGCTTGTTATTTCACGAATTAGTTGTATGATTGCCGCTATCAGTTTCTGCGCGAGGCCAGTGCCATTTATGTATGAGGAGATGTGATCGTGGCTGAAGCAAGCCAAGTACCCGAGGCGTCCGTATATCGCCTGTCCCTCTATCATTGCTACTTGGGAGAGCTCTTGCGTAGTGGCGGCGGCGGGCGTATCACGTCACGCCAACTGGCTTCTGAGCTGGGCATCAAGGAGGAGACGGTA
>JAHIQC010000309.1 GCA_018902765.1 Actinomycetota bacterium
GGCCAGCAGCCGATGCGCCTGAACGAGCAGGTCATCGAAGTCCATCGCATTGGCGCTCTTCATCCGCGCTTTGTAGCGCTTGTAGACCTTGGCCGCCGCCTTGTCGAGCGGACTTACCGCCGTGCTCTCGAACTCCGCGGGCTCGATAAGCTCGCTCTTTGCCGAGGAGATGCGCCCTAAGATCCCGTTCACCGGATAGCGCTTCTCATCGAGCTCGAACTCGGCCATCACGGCTTTGATCATGCGCTTGGTGTCATCGGTGTCGTAGATCGTGAAGTTGCGGTCGTAGCCGATGCGATCAGCGTCCGCGCGAAGCATCCGCACGCACATCGCATGAAATGTCATGACCCACATCCCACGCAGGCCTGAACCGATGATGCTGCCCAGCCGCGCCTTCATCTCAGCAGCGGCCTTGTTGGTGAACGTGATAGCAAGTATCTGGTGAGGCTGAATACCCTTGGCCCCCACAAGATTGGCGATGCGGTACGTGAGCACGCGCGTCTTGCCCGAGCCTGCGCCGGCAAGCACCAAAAGCGGCCCCTCAGTGGTGGCCGCGGCGTCGTGTTGTGCTGGATTGAGATCAGAAAGTGAGACTGTCATGGGGCAAGAGTGTACACGCGCAGCCCGTCCGACGTAAGGCCGAATCGACAGGAATCGCGACCCGAATGCCTCGCGCCGTGGCCCGCTGCGCGATGGCTAGCGCTTGCGAAACACGGTGAGTAGCGAACCGGCTATACAGGCGATCGCCAGACCCGCAAGCGTGATGGCCTGGGCAAGCATCAGCGAGTTGTCCGTGTTGGAGTAGCGCATAGCCTCGAATGCGATGCGCGCGCTCCATGTCCAAGCCGCAGGACCCAAAGCCGCGACCAGAACGATCGCAGCGAGTGCCACAGGCTTGCGAGCAGCAGGATTGGACCATGCGCTCCACACGACCACCCCGAGCGAGATCACACTCGGGGCAACAGCGGCGATCATGTGCCCGGTCGAGAAGGAATCACCCGAAAGCCCCAAAGCGTTCTCGGGCCTCAGGGCCTCGATGAACAGAAATGCGGTGCCCACCACGAGTCCCCCTAGTCCGATGAGCAGCCCGCGAAGGATCCCCATCAGCGCGACGCGCGCTTTGGGAGCCTTGCCGGCAGCAACGAATTCGACGATCGCAGGCACGACGAATGTGAATGGCACGAGCAATGCGCCGAGCTTGAGGATCGAGCCCATGATCCCCACGGCGTCTCTCTGTGCCCAGAAGCACATCATGCCCACGGCGAGCACGGGCAACGACGCAATCCATGACAGCGACGCGGTGCGCGCTGCGTTTGTCAGCCTGTCGATGATCGAATCACTCACAGCGCCTCTCCTCTCGAGCCGCGTTTACGGCTCGCGTCGTCTCCCATAACGTGGTTTCACCATCAAACCGCCCTATCCTGCCACATCCCGCCACCAAGCGCGCATCCAATAGACCCAGAAGCCCGGGATTTCGCGCGCCACGAACAGCGGTGTCTTGCCTATGGGAACGAGGGCGGCGGCCGGAACGGTGTACACCTGCTGCCCGAGAGCAGCGAATGCCATCTTGATCCTCGGCAGGTGGTAGAACTGGCTGACAGCGATGACCTGAGTGGCGCCCGCCCCTCCCAGAAGTGCGACCGTGTCGCGCGCGGTGGAGTCGGTGTCGACGCCCAAACTATCGGTGAGGATCACCTCCGCAGGCACACCAAGCTCGATCGCGCGTCGCTTCATCGCCTCGGCCTCATCGACACCGTTGGAGCCCACTCCTCCCGACATCAGAAGTGAGTCAACGTAGCCGTTCTCGAACAGGTCGACACCCGTGCGCACCCGCTCCTCGAGCGACCAGGACAAGCGACCGTCGGTGTGCACCTTGGCGCCGAACACCACCGCGACGTCGGCTTCACGTCGATAATCCGTCGTGCCGAAGAAGTAGACCTGGGCCAAAGGGAACGCCAGCGCCACGAGCAAGGCCATGATGACAGTCGCGACGTGCTCGAAGGTGCCCGCCTTGTGTCCGCCGCGCACCCACAGATGTGCCGCGATGGCGAGAAGCACCACGGCGATGAGAGCCGAGAACGGAAAGGGCACGGCGGGCTTGATGCTTCCCTCGCGCCAGGCGGCATAGAACCCGATCACGTTCAGCACCGCCACCACAGCGAGCGCGGCGCACGCAATCGCGCTTACGCTTCGACGAAGCGGTGAGACATCGGGTGCGATCGCAAACGCGACGAGCAACCCGGCGGCTCCTGCAGCCAGGATCGTCCCCATACCAGCAGGCAGCACACCCAGGTCGATCCACCACAGGTCGGCGCCAAACCCCTCGCCGAGCACCGTCCCAATCACATTGAGCCCCGAGAACACGCCGAAGAACAGCGTCAATCCCCGAACGAGGGCGTTGGCCCATGGCAGCGAAAGGAGTGAGCGGACTGTGTGCGCCAGACGTTTCACGACTCCCCCTCTTGTGCGCGCATTTTTCATCAAGTGCCAGTGTCCCATTGTCGGTTGCCTTGTTCCCGGGCCCGTCACCGTACCGTCAACCCGGCGGGCATCGGAGCGTGGCCGACAACTGTGGTAGCTTCGCCTGTCTCAGGAATGCCGGGGCGCGTAGACTGATGAATGAGCGCACGTACATGGAGGTGGCAGAATCATGGGACACGATCCGGAACAAGACGTCGAGCGCCTGTTATCGACTCACGCGAAGGCCACCCGACCCCAGCCGTCACGCCTGCGTCGTGTCGCCGTGATCGGTGCAGCAGCATGCGGGCTTGCTTTGCTCGGCCTGGCCGCATTCGCCCTTTGGCCGCAATCCGTCCACAAAGACAGCCTCCTTGTGCCGTTGCGCCCCGAATCGAGTTTGGCTCCTTCGCACCAAGCCTTCTCGCACCCCGCGATCGAGGCCGCATGGGGAGCGCTCAATGGCAGTGGCGACGTTCTGCATGTGGTTGCCCGGGTGGAGCGTGA
>JAHIQC010000310.1 GCA_018902765.1 Actinomycetota bacterium
ACCAAACCTGTGACGATTGTCGCAATGGTCCCGAACTGAAGCGCCATGCGGCCTCCACTCTCTGTTGTCCGACCTACCTAAAGTGCCTGCTCCACAGCCGCGAGTGAAGAAATGGCGAAACATCATCGATGCGTGGAACCCGAGCAATCCGCCGATGGGCTCAGAGCAATGCATCCAACGACCAAACTCGCGAACACCCCAAGGAACACGCCGGCCAGCAGGTCATCCCGCCAAGAGCGGATTGGAGTATCACGTAGGCCGGTTCCATGGTCCCCCGTTGTCGCTAATGATATGCGGCATCCGCGGCGTTCAGCGTCTTGATCATTGTAGCGCGCACCACATCAGAGCGGCCGAGAGCACGAAAGGTGCGCTGTGCGACACGTTATCCCAGAGTATGCCCGCGAGCAGAGTCGACGGCAGTGCATGCGAGTGCGAAACCTGCGTACACGAGCGCATAGAGCGCGAACACCGCCCAAACGGGGACGGAAAACGCGAATCAGAATGGAGACATCATGGTCAGAGTGTCGATCAACGGCAGCGAGCGAACCGGCTCATCCAGCTCGCAAAGCTCCAGCCCCGATATGACACCCTCACGTTCCCAGACAACAAGAGCGGCGACAACACCGTCTGCAGTGGTGCCATATGCGCTGGCAATCGGAAAGGTGCCTGAGCCCTGCCCATTCTCAACGAAGTCGACACTTGGGCAGCCGCAGCTGCAACGACCCACTACCCTCAGATCATCGACCGAGGCCGAATGTCCCGCGGTGTCGCAGCCCATCTGAGCATTGAGCAACAGCCAGCTAACAATCGCAGCCTCATCTGCTGAAATCGGCCGATCCTCTGGGATTGGCTCAGCGTTCATGCCGATGCCTTTCGCTGCCCACTCGGCTTACAGGCCACCCATTGGCGGATGACCACGAGTCGCCTCATCGTTCGCCTAAGATGTCACGTTCTGCCTCAACAGCCAGATCGAACACAGAACCGAGATGACTCCAACCACGAAGTACCCGACTGCCAGGCCATTGATCATGAAGATCACCTCGAAACCGCACCAGAGAATCAACAGCACTCCAGCGATAAGTGTGGCGAGGTACTGCCTCTTGCCCTTTCGCAGCAGCATCACCGCCACAACCGAGTTCGGGATACCGAGCGCAAGCAGCATCGCGATGCCTATCCAGACGAAATCTTGGAAGAACACGTTCGCCAAAGGCAGCTCTTGGACCACGGGAAGTAGCGCGCCGGCTTGCATGAGACTTCCGTCCGGTCCGGCGATGAACAGCACGCCGCAAACAAGGCCAGCAAGGCCATTCAGGACACTCGCAACAATCAGAAATCTCCGGGCCATGCGTCGCATTCAATCCGCCCTTCCCTTGACAGTCAAACCCTACCCATGCGCTGCCTGCTTAACGGCGGCAGCGAAGCCTTCGGCTTCAACAAGTCGGTCGCGGGAGACGGTGACGGTGTAGGCCAAATCGGGCGACTCGAAGATCAGGGTCGCGGAGGTCGACCGGTGCGCTCCTTCAATAGGACTGTCGCTCCTGACCGTAGAGCCGAGCACTGCACCGCCTAGCACGCCGACGGGCCCGGCAAGCAGTCCGCCGAGGAGAGCACCGCCCGCGATATCGGCACCCGACGTCCTCGACTCAGTACCGCCGCCCGAATGCGAGAAGTTCCTCACGAGTTCCGCTTTGGTGATGGCGGAAAGGGCCAAGGTGCCATCGGGCGTGTGTAGACCCTCCTCATCCAAGGCCATGTCCAGGAATCTGCGATGCTGGACCATGGTTTCCCCCAATGTTGCTCGACGTGCCCCTAGGGGCTACAAGCCCTCACAGCTCTTGGTACTACGACCCGGCCAAAGCGTCCTTCGGATCCGAGCAATCCGTTCTTTCAAGCCGAGGAGGTGCTCCCCCGTCGCCCAACCGCACGATCTTCTGGCAGAAGCGCGTTATCGCCGTGGTTCCGCGCCAGTATTCATGTAGGCCGAGGACGGATGCGTATCGGGTTGATGCGCAGGTACGACGTGCTGCGAATGCAACCACCCCAATGCATCCCTCCGGCCTACGCTGCGTCTGAAGTGTTGCACTCGAGCGGCGACTCAACGCTCTCATCACAATACCGCGTTTGGCACTCCGTTACAGAGGGTTGTTCGACAACGACCATCAGGTCGAATCGATACCTGCGGCAGGAGGCGCTAGGATCTTCTAGAGCTTCTCCACGGTTGCTCCCCGGCTGGAGCTAACGTGCGTGTTTGCGCTTCATGTGAAGTGCGCCCTTCGCGCGCTTCTTGCCCGAGACTACCTGACCCGGGTGCGCTTTCTGCTGGTTGCGCGGGTTCGGCAGCACACCAGCCGCAGCTAGCGCTCTGCTACTTGTCGACCTGGTCAAAGACCAACGACACATTGCCGCCGCTATCGTAGAGGCTCAACTTGCCTGCTGTCGTCTTGTAGGACTTGGCCTGTGCGAGAAGTGCGAAGTACGCTGCCTCGCCGCGCATCGCGGGTTTCGGCCCGCCGATCTCAGTAGCGGCGAGTGGTCCAGCCGAGAAGGCCGTGCCCGGACCGAGCCTACACGGCCCGGAGTAGCTGTTGACGCCACCACTGCCAGAGATCTCCCCGTCGGAGAACTGCGCAGTTATCGTCAGATCCACAGGATCGAGGGAACTCAACGTCCACTCACTGAGCTGCCAGTTTGTTCCTGCCAGCGAGCTGGTCTCAGACGAGCACCCGCCCACGATGCCGAGCAACACGGCGGTGACTAGGACTGCGGCGATCCTTCTTGACGAGCGAAACATGGCAGCCTCCGATTCAACGGCAGACACCGGGCAACAACAGCGATTTGCCTCGTTAGGCGCCCCCGGTGACTGCCCGGTTCTGGCCGTGTGTCTGTCGAACGTGTTTGCGTTTCTGCGGAAGCGCGCCCCACGCGCTTCTCGCCCGAGTCTACCTGACTCGGTGCGCGCTTTGGGCTGGAAACGCGGGTTAGGCGTATCGCCCTAGTTCCTGCAGTTCATCCAGAAAGCGCCACGGTCAGGCTGGAAGCGAGCATCACGGCCGCGACCGGCACCCACACGAGCCGCTCGCGCTTGCTAGGCGTGATCGAGTTGAGGACAAGACTCACGGCGGAGAAGACGACCGCGACCCATGTCAGCCACGATCCGATTGACTCCCACGCTTTGAGTGTCAGCCCTGCGCGAGCGAGGACTGCGCCGACGAACGCCATGAGGAGGAGTGCCTGCACGAAAGCCGCGACTCGCATGGGTGCCGGGAACTGACCGGGGAACTTGCCTCCCATTGCGTATGCACCCCAAGGCGCACCTAACGCGAGCGCGACCTGGAACCCCGCCGCACCGACCGTGACCACTGCAAAGACAATGGCCGCTCCCGAAGCTGCAGTCACTGGCGATCCCCCGATTGCGTCCAACGTGTTTACGTTCACTCGCGAGCTTGCGCTCCCATCATGCGTCAACCAATACACAAGTCGAGTGTTGCGCGGGTTCGGCAGACGCTACTGGATGAC
>JAHIQC010000311.1 GCA_018902765.1 Actinomycetota bacterium
AAGACAGTGATTTGCAAGGGACGCAAGTAATCAGATGGAAGATCAGTGCGGACAACGAGAGGAGAGGCTTCGATGGACAGGCCTAGCCACTCGACAATTTCCGGATCAGTTCTGTTGCAAAAGTGCTTGCATCGCGGTGATCTCGGACTGCTGTGCGGCGATGATATCGGTAGCCAATTGCTTGGCGTCGGCGTTGTCGCCATCGGATAGTTCCGATTGGGCCATCGCGATCGCGCCGGAGTGATGTTCGATCATCATCTTCAGCCACGCGGTGTCGAAGTCCCCATCGCGCAACCCCTCCAATTGAGCGATCTGCTGCTGGGACATCATTCCTGAATCAACCCCGCCGTGGTCCATTCCATCCATGGAGTCCGCAGGGGAGGTGGCGTCGGGCGAAGGTTGACCCCATTGTTCGACGAGCGCTGCAATCTGATCCATTTCGGGCCCGCGAGCGGTTTGGATCGAAGCGGCGAGTTCGAGTATTCGAGGATTGGTGGTGCGACTGTCGACCAGCTTCGCAATCTCGACGGCCTGTGCGTGATGTGGATACATCATCGCGACGAACTGCATATCCGCGCTGTTGGCGTCGTTGGGCTGCGAGGCTGCGGAGGAGTTGGACATGCTTCCGCTGTCGTTGCTCGACATTTGGCTCATGTCATGGCCGCCGCAGCCGGCGATCAGCATCACGCCGACGGCAGACGCCGCTGAGACTGCGATACGTGTGGAAACGGCACGTGTAAGGGTCATATTTTTCTCCTGGAATGTGTTGTTGTGCAAAAAATTCTTGTGGGGAGGGGACGGCGACCCGGACGGTCAGTAGTTGCACAGTGAGCGGCTGTCACATCCACAGCGCCGACAGTTGGTTGCGTAAGGGTAGGGTGCCGTGCACGGCGGGCCCGGGCACGATGCAGCAACAGGGGAACGTGGAACCCTCCACGCATGCGCGTCGGCATAATCCCGCCCTTGCGCTCGATGACGGCTGTCGAGGCAATCAGCGCGGCGTCCTGCGTCGCGCTGGGCAGGACCAGAGGAGAGACGGTGGTACCTGCAATCAGGATGTTGCGGTGATCAAGACGGGCGACAGCAGGCGATGAGTGCTTGAACAGACTGCAGGCCAGAGCCACCGCTACCCGTTCGTCAATCAGCGTATGCCGTAGGGATTTCGAAGGCCTGGGCGCGGCCAGTGCGCGGGTGCGACAGAACTGGCAGGGACGAATGAACGAGTAAGGGGAGATCATCGCAGCTTCCGTTCCTATTGCACGGTGACAGTTCACTGGACGTGAATATCTCATCAGTTCTCCCCCCATCAGTTCACCTCGGAGTAGACGAAGGTGCGGGTGATGAGATGTTTTGCATCGCTTAGTGTTTCGGAAACTATTCGTCCAGTTTGGTCAAGGTCGAGCAGCACGTTCATACCCGCAGCCGGATAGCCCACAGCCAGACGCAGTTGCCGTCCGGCACTGGGTAAGCGCACCACGACGGGCGCAGTACCGTCCGCATACGGCTCCTGGGCGAGAAAGAACTCGCTGGACAGACTGAGTTGCTGAGGTTCGGGACCGACGTTTGCGGCATCACTGGTCACCGATTCGTAAAAGGTCAGATTCTTCTGAGCGCGAGTGATATCTACGGCTCGAGCGAGATCAGTGTCCCCGGACTGAACAGGCCATGGAATTAACATGCTGACCGTCCCGCCCCGCCACCCTGTCGCCGCAGCCTCGAGCGTGAGCACACTTTCATCCAGCGGCCAATCAGCTTGCGCCACGAAGCATCCGGATCCGCACCCGCGCAAGGAAAGTGAAGTGTTCTCCCCGCTCGCCCGCAGTGCGCCGATCAAGGTGTATTCCTGGTCCGGTTCCTGAGCGTAGTAGTCGACGCGGCGCGGAGTCGACAGTCGAACCACCAGCTGCCCTTCGCTGGCGGCAACGCTCACCCCAATCTGACCGGCCAATGTTCCCAGCGGCAGAACCGGACCGATGGCTGCAGGCGGTCCCGGCTGGGCGGGTGAATTGGCAGGCGCCGTCGAGACTAATGCAGCACTGATGGCGAGCACGGAGATCAGGAGGATGCTCTCGATACGAATCTGATTGCGCAGTTTGGCCGCTGGTTCAGTTCTGCGCATCGTCCGCTGTGCAGATATCGCCACACCCGAGGCGGCGATGACGAAGAGTAGTTTGACCGTCAGAAGTTGCCCGTACGGGGTGGAAAACATTGCGGCAACGGGGATCAGCAACAATGCCGAGATCGTACCGGTGGTCACGACGACGATGAAGGTCCACAGCGCAAGTCGTGTGTAACCGGCCACGACCCACCGAACCGGGGCATGCTGACCCCGCCACGCGAATGCAGTGCGAACCGTGTGGAGCAAAGCACCGACCCAGATTGCCGCTGCCGCGAGATGAACGGCGGTGAGAAACGCACCCCATCCGGGAGCGACGACGTTTGCGTGCGAGCGCAGCCCTTCGGCCGCAATGACCAGCA
>JAHIQC010000312.1 GCA_018902765.1 Actinomycetota bacterium
CGCCGTACTCGATGTTTCGAGCCGCGCCGAAGAACTTCTTGGGCGGATACAGAGCCGTCGAGTCGACACCGCCGGACAGGATACGGCCGGAAGCCGGCTGTGCCAGGTTGTACGCACGGGCCAGACGCGTTATCGAGTCGAGCAGGATGACGACGTCCTGACCGGCCTCGACGAGGCGCTTCGCGCGTTCCATCAGAAGCTCGGCCACGGCGATGTGGTTCTCGGAAGGCATATCGAATGTTGAGGAGACGACCTCGCCGTGGATCGAGCGCTCCATGTCGGTGACTTCCTCGGGACGCTCATCCACGAGTAGGCACATGAGGTAGACCTCGGGGTTGTTGGCAGAGATCGCGGCTGCAACGTCCTTGAGGACGGTCGTCTTACCGGCCTTCGGGGGAGAGACTATAAGGCCGCGCTGTCCCTTGCCGATGGGTGCCACTAGATCGATGACCCGAGCTGTCATGGTCTCAGGACCATGCTCCATGCGCAGGCGCTCATCGGGATAGACCGGGGTCAGATCGGCAAAACGCTTGCGGCCACGCGCAGCTTCCACGGTAAGACCGTTGACGCTGTCGACTCGCTGAAGGGCGGAGTACTTCTCGCTCTCCTTAGGCGGGCGGACCTGGCCTTTGATGAGATCTCCTCGGCGCAGGTCGAACTTGCGGATCTGCGACATCGAGCAGTAGACGTCGCGGTCCCCAGGGAGATATCCGCTCGTCCGGATGAAGCCGTAGCCCTCAGGCAGCACGTCGAGCACGCCCATGATGTCCACAAAGCCCTCGGCCTTGACCTTGGCCTCGAAGATCGCGGTGATGATGTCGTCCTTCTTCTTCAAGGCTTTGACATCGAGCTCGATCTCCGCGGCCATGGCACGCAACTCGGCTACTGTCTTGGCTTCAAGCTGGACCTTGGTGATGGACGGCTGGGGGTTGTCCTGCTGGCTACCACCACGGCGGCCGCGCTTGCGGGGTCTGGCACTCATGAGTTCTTGACCTTCTCCCAATCAGCCAGGAACGCTTCGAGTCCCCGGTCCGTGAGCGGGTGCTTCACGAGGTTCTTGAGTACGGCGAACGGCACGGTTGCGATGTCGGCACCCATCAAGGCAGCCTGCGTGACGTGGTTCGCGCTGCGGATGGATGCGGCGATCACCTCGACATCGTGGCCGAAGTCGTAGTTGTCCAGCGCCATGACGACCTGAGAGAGCTGGTCGATTCCGTCTTCGGAGATGTCATCGAAACGACCGACGAACGGAGAGACGTAAGCCGCTCCGGAGCGCGCGGCCAAAATGGCCTGCGGAACGGTGAAGCACAGCGTCATGTTGACCTTGATGCCTTTGTCGAAGAGCGCCTTGGTTGCGGCCAGGCCCTCGGGCATGGTCGGCACCTTCACGATCAGGTTCGGCGCCAAAGCGGCGAGCTCCTCGCCTTCGCGGATGATCTCGTCGCGTGTGAGACCGACGGTCTCGCCACTGACGGGGCCATCGACGATGTCGCAGATGCGCTTCAGATGGTTGTGGAAATCCGCGAGCTTGCCGCCCTCGCGTGCGTAGAGCGTCGGGTTGGTGGTGACGCCGGAGAGCACGCCCCAACTAGCCGCCTCTTCGATTTCGGCGATGTTCGCCGTGTCCAGAAAGAACTTCACAAAAACTACCTCTCTCTCGCCGCGCCTATGGTTGCGCGTCGTACTGTTCGTCGATGGCCGCGTTCAAGATGTGTTCGATCACGTCGGCTATCGTTACGTCCAACTGGTGGCTCACGATCACAGGAATCCCGTGCTCATGCGCCATGTCCTCGAAATATCGGCCCAATAGCCGAATGCTCCCGAAGTTCGCCCGATATCTTTCAAAGGGCCGCGTTCCGTCAGTCTGCACCTCACGAATGTAGAAGTGGCTGCGGTGGGCGTCTTCATCATCGACGGTGATGACAAGCTGCACGACGCGGGCGTTCTTGAACTGCCCCGCCTCGATATAACCTGGCACGAGATGGACGCCCTCGATGATGAGGCTGTCTCCCTCGAGTACCGACCGGTCGATCAGCGCCTTGACCGCGGTCGTCACCACGGCGGTCTGCTCGCGGAATCCGACGATCACGGGGTTGGCGCCGTGTGGCACCGGGACTCGGAGACCTCGCCAAGCGTTGAATGCACTTTCGTATATCGCTGGCATGAGCTCCTTGGTAAAGATACCACGCATGACCTCTCGAATGGAATCCGTCGACATGATGCGTGTGATACCGAGTCTGTGAGCGACCTCTGTGGCGATAGTCGACTTACCCACGCCCGTGGTTCCGCCGATGAGAACTACCAGCGGCTTGTCGAGCTTCGAGAGCTCGTAGAGCTTGCGATAGCGGGCCGCGAACTCAGCGCCCGCAATGCGCTCAAGGTACTCATCGGCCAAAGCGCGCAAACGCTGCATGCTGATAGACAGCTCGTCTCGCTCCCGCAGATCGGTCTGTATCGCCGTGGCGATGGTGTACGCACTGCTGGGTGGCAGACCGGTGGCGGTGAACGATTGGGCCAGCAGCCCCTTGGAGAACGGCAATCCGTGTGCCTTGTCGGACAGCGTGATGATCTTGCTATCAGGCATTACTGACTCCCCCTCGCCTGGCCGCGCGAAAGCGCCAAGCCCGCCGCACGCGTCACGAGCTCACCTAAGTCGGCACCATCGGTGGCGATGGGGACATTGTCACAAAGTACGGTGGGCACGCCGGCCTCCTGACCCGCTGCGGCAACAACATCGATCGCTGCGGCCTTGAGCTCAGTGAGCAACAGGTCGTAGTGCCCTGCTGCGCTGGCCATGTCTTGTCGCAGAAGCGCTCGGTTACTCAGATTCGCGCTCGACGCAACGACCCGGCACCCGAACTGCGCCTCGAGATGCGCGGTGAGCTTCGGCAACACCGCCGCGGGCGCCGTGGTCGCGAAGAACACGCGTCGACCATCGACCGGCTCGACCGGCTGCGGACGAAACGTCGTCGTGACGCATGGCACGTCCGGACGCTGTAGCGCGACCGCCTCGCGGATCCGAGCCACTTCCTCGGCGGAGGCTATCGGCTCCTCGGCAGATGCGATCACGACCAGATCGGCCAGCCCGAGTCGATACGGCCCGAAGTAGTCGTCCACATACGAGACGCCCTGGCCCGCGCCGATGACAAGGATGTTCGCATCCGCATGCACGGGCGGGATCGCCGCACCGGAGCCCTCCAGCACGATGAGCTGCTTCCCAAGCGTGTCGGCGAGCATCGCACCTTGGGGGACGTTGGAGAAGAACGTCTCCCCCGCCATCCCGCCGCCGCATCGGCGACACCCGACGGTCGTCACGCGGCTCATCACCGCGTCCTCGTAGTTGTCGCTGCTTGCGTGCTTGCCCTGCGCCGCAAGCGCAAGCAAGTCCGGCGTCGTGAGACGCACCTTCTCGCCGTGGATGAGCTCGGGCGCATCCGGCCCTCCGCGGCCCATCGCCAGCACGCAGATGTCGTGCCCGGCAGCGGTCAGTGTACGCGCGACGTATCCGGAGATCGCTGTCTTTCCCACACGCTTGCCCGTGCCTATGAGGCCGAGCGTCGGCGTGCTGGTGACAAGCGGCGCGCGCGGCGGGGTGAACGCGAAATCGGCCCCGCGATACTCGACCCCATGCGCCAGCGCGATTCCCGCGAGACGAAAACGATCCGCCGAGGAGACGACCGGTTCGTCTGACAGGTCGATAAGGGCGTGTGGGCTGTATGCCTCGATGGCTTGAGTCACCGCTTGGGCCGGCGTCGCTGCGAACACGACCGGCACACCATACGTGTTCGCTCCGCGCTCAAGATCGACCTTCTCGGTCCCGCCGATGAACGCGGCCGCGACGACTTCGTACTCGTGAGACAGGCCCTCGAGCGCGAAACGCACCACGGGTGGGTAGTGCTCTCCATCGATGAGTGCGACGACTCGCGTCATACCGACTACCTTTCGTACGCGGTACTACTTGGGCAGCGCGACACTGCCCGAGGAGCCAATATCGGGAGCGAGCGCTCCCAGCCGGTCCAGGCTGTCGCGAATGCCGAGAAGCGAGTACAGCAGATCGCTGTAGCTGGAACCCTCGTAACTCACGATACCCGGCTCTCCATCTATGCCACCAGCCTTCGCGGCGCTATCCACAGCATCGTTATAGGTGCCGAGCGTATCCACGAGCCCCATCTTCTTGGCCTCACGCGCTGACCAAGCCCAGCCCGTCGCCATCTCGCGCACCTTGTCCTTGGACAGGCCACGACCTTCGGCCACGATGTCGATGAACTCCTCATAAGCGTTGTCTACACCCTGCTGAACCAGTGCGGTCTCGGTCGGCGTCAGGGAGCGAAACGGGCTGCCTGCATCCTTGAACTCGCCGGCGGTGAGCACGGTGAACTCGACTCCAAGCTTGTCGAGCAGGCCGGCGACGTTCGGGATCTCGGTGATGACGCCGATGCTGCCGATCGCCGAGGTAGGCAAAGCGACAATTTCATCGCACTGCGAGGCGACCATGTAGGCGCCACTCGCGCCGACGTCACCAACGCTCGCAATCACGGGCTTCTCCTCGGCGGCTCGGGCGATCTCCATCGCAATCTCCTGGGAGGCGGCCACTGTGCCGCCGGGCGAGTCGATTCGCAGCAGGATCGCCTTCACGCCGTCGTCGGCGAGTGCCTGGTCAAGCTGATACAGGATGTTCTCCGGCGTGATGACGCCGTCCAGAGCACTACCGGTCCCTGCAATGACGCCGTCGATATGGATGACGGCGATCGAGTCGCCGGCCGCCACAGACCCGCCCAGCCCCGAACTCGCGCCAATCGCTGCGAAGGAAACTCCGCAACACGCTAACGTCGCGAGTATGAGTACGAGCATCACGCCTACGAACCACTTCCATCCCGTGGAGCTTCGCCCGGGCGATGATGCCGGGGCAGGTGCGACGGCAGCGTACATCGGCTGACGCGCAGCTGGCGGCGCGGCCGGCTCGGGCGCCTGTGGCGCAGCGAGAGCGGCTTCGGTCGACGGGTCGATACGGCCCTGATCATCCATGGGTTCCTCCGCAGAAAGGGGCGTCGCGCATGGCGACGAGAAGGTGCGGTGCACCATATATTCCCCGACAGCAGCGGTAGCGGTCAACAGGCTTGATTCGGCGCTATAGCCGCA
>JAHIQC010000313.1 GCA_018902765.1 Actinomycetota bacterium
CCCGGTGGGCTTCGGCCAGGACATCGCTGGCGCGCACCATCGAGGTACTTGCCGAGGAAGACCTTCTGTTAGCTGAGATGGCGCATGCATTCGCCCATGATTTCGCGACGAGTTCTGGAGAACGTGTGGAGTTCGACTGCGCGATGATGGCGACTCTGTCGTTGCCGATGAGGCGAAGGACGGTGCGCAGCGCGGTCCTGGACGCCTTCCCCGAGGCCTCTAGACTCGAGTTCGAGCACGTGGAGGCGCTCGTTCAAGGCCTTGCGACCGAGGGCTTCGCCCGTGACCTTCCTTTTGGTCTGCGGGCCGAACAGCGGTACGGTACAATGTCGGTCTCCCGCACGGTCGAGGGGAACCGGTCGGTGGCATCTGGTTTGCTCTTGATCCCGGGTATCGCCGACCTTGGTCCTGCGGGCACCATGCACGTCAACAGGGTCGAAGCGGTGATCGGGGACGAGGGTCCTGATATCGCGGTCATCGACGCCGCCGCTGTTGGCGGCGAGCTTTCGGTGGGTCCGTATCGCGAAGGCGACCGGATCTCTCCGCTGGGCATGATGGGCAGCAAGAAGGTATCTGACCTACTGATCGACGCAAAGGTCCCGAAGGCGCTTCGCCATGAGGTCCCGGTCGTCAGGGACGGCGACAGGATCGTCTGGGTCGCCGGGGTCAGGATGAGTGAGTCATACAAGGTGACGTCTGCCACAACAGACGCCATCAGGCTTGTGTGGGAGCGTGGCCCCAATGTTGCGGACCGGATCCGCGACCAGGAAAGGACGGAAGCGACGGATGCACCCTGACCTCGAGACAATAGTACTCACCGAGGCACAGATCGCCGAGCGCATCAGGGAGCTTGGCGAGCAGATCAGCGCAGACTATGGCCATGAGCCTGTGCTGCTCATCGCGGTTCTTCGTGGCGCAGCCCTGTTCGTGGCCGATCTGGCACGTGCGATCGAGTCTCCCGTTGAGATCGACTTCATGGCCGTTTCCAGCTACGGCTCTTCGACCAAGTCATCGGGCGTCGTCAGGATCATCAAGGACCTCGACGAGACCATCGAAGGCCGTCACGTGCTGGTGGTCGAGGACATCCTCGACACGGGGCTCACGCTCAAGTATCTCCTCAAGAACCTCGCGTCACGTGGCCCCGCTTCGCTTGAGGTGGTCACGCTTCTGAGCAAAGAAGGCAAGCAGAGGGTACCTATCTCGTGTAGGTATATCGGTTTCGACGTGCCGGACGAGTTCGTGGTCGGGTATGGATTGGATTACGCCGAGCGCTATCGGAATCTTCCGTATATCGGCATCCTCAAGCCCGAGATCTACTCGGACTAGGCGTTCACCCGCCGAAGACTCAGGAGCCCGTGGAACGTGAACAAGAACCTCAGAACGATCATGCTGTATCTCCTGCTCCTCGCAGGATTGGTCTACGTGTTCGCTGGCATGATGGAGACGACGGCCAAGCCTTCCGAACTGTCGACAAGCCAGTTCAGGACCGCCGTTACCGACGGCATGGTCAAAGACGTTACCTATCACGCCGCCGAGGCGAACATCGACGGCCAGTACTGGTCTGACAAGGCCGCCAAGTCCAAGGGTGACGATGGCCTAAAGCCGTTCACTTCGACCTACGTGGGCGCCGACACCCTGAACGAGCTGATGGCGGCCAATCCCGACGTCAAGTACACCGTCGACCCCAAAGCGGCCTTCTCGTGGGGCTCGCTTCTGATAAATCTGCTGCCGATCATCTTCCTCGCGGGACTCATGTTCTACATCCTGAGTCAGATGCAGGGCGGCAACTCCAAGATCATGAGCTTTGGCAAGGCCAAGGCCAAGCGCATGACCCGCGACCAGCCGAGGATCACCTTCAAGGACGTTGCGGGCGTGGACGAGGCCATCGAGGAACTGCATGAGATCAAGGAGTTCCTCGCCAACCCAGGCAAGTTCCAGGCGCTGGGGGCCAAGATCCCCAAGGGCGTCTTGCTCGTGGGCCCTCCGGGTACCGGAAAGACCCTGCTCGCTCGTGCCGTGGCCGGCGAGGCCGCTGTCCCGTTCTTCTCGATCTCGGGTTCTGATTTCGTGGAGATGTTCGTGGGCGTCGGCGCTTCGCGCGTGCGCGATCTGTTCGAGCAGGCCAAGGCTGCGAATCCGTGCATCATCTTCATGGACGAGATCGACGCAGTCGGTCGTCAGCGCGGCGCGGGTCTGGGCGGCGGTCATGATGAGCGCGAGCAGACCCTGAACCAGCTGCTGGTCGAGATGGACGGGTTCGATAACAAGGACAACGTCATCTTGATCGCCGCGACCAACCGGCCCGACATCCTCGATCCCGCCCTTCTGCGGCCGGGTCGCTTCGACCGTCAGGTCGTTGTTGATCGACCGGATCTCAAGGGCCGTTCGGCCATCCTCAAGATCCACGCTCGTGGTAAGCCTCTCACCGACGATGTCGACCTCGACGTGCTTGCGCGCCGCACCCCGGGCTTCACCGGTGCCGATCTGGCCAACCTCGTGAACGAGGCGGCGCTGCTTGCAGCACGTCATGGCAAGAAGAAGATCGACATGTTCGAGCTTGAAGAGGGCATCGATCGTGTCATGACAGGGCCTGAGCGCAAGAGCCGCCTGATCAATGATGACGAGAAGCGCATCATCGCCTATCACGAAGCGGGTCACGCTATCGTCGGCCATCGCCTGGCTGACTCCGACCCCATCCATAAGGTCACGATCATCCCTCGCGGACGCGCATTGGGTCTGACCTGGTCGATCCCCGAAGAAGATCGCTTCCTCGAGAGCAAGCGCACCATGCTTGCCGATATCGCCAAGATGCTGGGAGGTCGTGTCGCCGAGGAGCTCGTGATCGGGGACATCACCACCGGCGCCAGTAGCGATATCGAGAGGGCCACGAAGATCGCCAAGCAGATGGTCACGCGTTTCGGCATGAGCGAGAAGCTCGGTCCGCAGACATTCGGTGACGCGAACCACGAGGTGTTCCTCGGCAGGGATTTCTCAGCGAATGCCGATTATTCGCCTGAGATCGCCTATGAGATCGACAAAGAGATCGCGCGGCTTATCGCCGAGGGCTACGAGCAGGCTCGCGTGGTTCTGACCGAGCATCGTGAGCACCTTGATCGCATGGCTGCCGTGCTGATCGAGCGCGAGACGCTCGACGGGCCGGCGCTGCTGGCTGTGCTCGATGGCGATTGGGACGCGTTCTTAGTGGCAGAGAAGATCGCCGAGGAGAACAAGACTCCCGATGAGCCCGAAGATGGCGAGCCTGAAGCCGGCGAGCCTGAAACGCAGGAAGCCGAGTCCGACACCGTCATTATTGAGCCGCCGACCGCCGCAGGTCCGGGTGGAGTGACCCTGGTCTGAAGCGTTTGAAGAGTATCGACACTGCGGCGGGCCCGAAAGGGTCCGCCGTGTTGCGTTGGAGGCACGAGTGAACGGCCATGTGCATTACGGACTGACCAAGCGATGGGCGATCGAGCAGGGCTACGATCCTGCGGTGGCCGAGGTGATCGCGGCGGCGGATATCCGTGTCGACCGTGAGTTCCCGGGTCGCGCGTGGCGCAACAAGCGCTACCACTTTGCATGGCTCGGAGCGAGACGTATCGCGCGGAAGTGGCTGGCCCAAGCGATCGGCGACGGCGATCCGGCACTCCTCGGCCAAGCGCTGCACTGCGAGCAGGACGCGATTTCTCACGGGCAGCTCGGGCACCTGATCCACTGGCCCGGCATCGATCTGTGGGAACGGCGTGGGCCTCGTGTTCGTGCGCGCATCGAGAGCGCGACTCGCGCCATGCTCGCGGAGTACCTGGAGGCGACCGGTGGCCGCGCAGAGACACTCGGGGATTCGTTACCCGCCTCGTTGGAGGCCGACAAGGATATACTCTAGGGGAGATGGCGTGCGCTCATTGCTTTTCGGGACGAACTTGAGCGCGATGGCTGAACTCGCTGGAGGCTGCTTGGGGGAGCGTCTCTAGGTCTATCGGGGGAGAAGTCGTGGGGATGGTTCTCGAAGAATCCAATGAGCTCGATGAGCAGGCCAGCGGCGTTGATGAGACCGCTATCGTGGCGCTGCCGTCTGTTCGCATGGTCGACCCGTTTGGGCGTGCCAGGCCCTGGATACGAAGCTGGCGCAGGCTTCTAGCCTCGGCGACAGCGGTGCTCACGAGGCGCGCGCAGGCGGACCAGATAGCGGCGCTCAACGACGTGGCAGACGCGGTCTCGTCGACGATATCGCTAGATGAGGTCCTCGAGACGATCGTTGAGCGCGCCAAGCGCATCACCAACACTGAGAAGGCCGTGCTCGTCCTTACCGTCGACCACGGCTCGGATCTTGATGCGGACTCTTTGGTTGTTCGAGGAGCACGCGCGGAGCACCCACAATCGTGGTGGGCCACCCAGCTGCAAGGAATCGCATCCCAGGTGTTCGACAGCGGCGAAACGTATCTGGACCTCAATCACGAGAACGATGCGTGGCTGCTGTGTGTGCCGATCAGTGTGAGGAATCGTCCGATCGGATTGCTGGCAGCCATAAACTCGCGCCAGCATCGTTTCGGCCCGGCTCAGATCGACTTTCTCGCGATCCTGGGAGCCTTTGCCGCCACCGCCATCGAGAACGCCCGACTTGCCGAGGAGACACGATACGTTCTGCTCGCCAGCGAGCGCGACCGAATCGCCCGGGAGATGCACGATGGAATATCTCAGTCCTTGTTCAGCGTGGCGCTCGGCCTCGAAGTCTGTCGCAAGCAGGTTCTGCGCGACCCCGAGGGCGTATCGGAGCGTCTGGGCGATCTGCAGGAGCAAGTGGACCTCAGCCGAAGCGAGCTGCGCCGATTCATCTACGACTTAAGGCCCCTCAAGCTGCAAGAGCTCGGGCTCATCGGCGCAATAGAGTACTGGCTCCACGAGATGTGTCCGGTGGACGCGGTGCATGCCGAGATCAAGGTGTCCGGCGAGAAGAGGACCCTGACTCCCTCACTGGAGGCGTGCCTGTATCGCGTGGCCAAGGAAGCCGTGGCCAACTCGATGAAGCATGGCGCCCCTACGAAGCTCGACGTGTTTCTGTCCTACGAGCAAGACGCGGTACGGCTGGTCGTCACAGACAACGGCTCAGGATTCGCGCTGGCAGATGCGCGGGCGCGTGTTCCCAGCGAGTCCGGAATCGGGCTGCGGAGCATCGAGCACCGTGTGCGCGTCGAACGTGGCGAACTGCTCATCGTCAGCGCTCCGGGCCAGGGAACCAGGGTAGACGTGGTCGTTCCGGTTTGAGGGGGAAGCCTGTGCAAGCGATACGCGTGATGATCGCCGATGACCATGAGTTGGTCCGTCTTGCGCTGCGCACGCTTCTGGAGGGCGAGGACGGCATCGAGGTGGTCGCGGAAGCTCCCGACGGCGAGACCGTGCTTGAGCTTATGAAGACTACTGCGATCCACCTGCTGCTCCTCGATCTTCGCATGCCGGGTATCGGGGGAGTGGAGACCTGCCGACGAGTGCGCCAGATCGACCCGGAACTGCCGATCCTCGTTCTCACCAGTTTTGACGATGAGGAAGAGATGTTCGGAGTATTGGCTGCCGGGGCGAGTGGCTACATCCTCAAGGACACTAGGCCCGAGCAGCTGGCTCAAGCGGTGAGAACCGTCGCCGAAGGACAGGCGGTCTTTGATTCGGGCATCGCGGCGCGCGTCATCGCTGGCAAGACCGCCGCGCAAAACGAGCCCGACCCCGTACTCCTGAACCTCCTTTCAGAGCGTGAACTGCAGGTTTTGAAGCTCATGGCCAAGGGGCTTTCAAACAAGGAGATCGGCCGTGCGCTGTGGATCGGCGAGACCACAGTAAAGACGCACGTGAGCCGGATCCTTCGCAAGATGGGCCAGTCCGATCGCACGCAGGCGGTTCTCGCGGCGGTTCAAGCAGGACTCGTTCGCCTCCCGGGCGCGCAGTAGGCTACCGACCTCGTCGGCCATCGGTATGACAGCGGATTCATCCGCAGGTCCACGCGGAAGGCACCGTGTGTGGATGCGCACTCCATCGCTCCGGTGGGAAACTCACCTCAGCTCGACGGATCGTGCGGTTGTCTGACATCTCATTGTCCGGGAACCCCGAGACTCCTTAGGGGAGG
>JAHIQC010000314.1 GCA_018902765.1 Actinomycetota bacterium
CTCACGCAAAGGGGGCGGACCCGAAGCCCCGCCCCACGCCAACAGCCCTCTGGTACGATGCTTGAGTCGAGAATCAGCACGCATCGCGCGTGCGAGACGGGAGGACCTCATGACACCGGATACCAGTGCGAAGCGCCAGTTCGCAGTCGTCACCGACAGCACCGCCGACATTGCGCCGGAGATGGTGCAGGATCTTGGAGTCACCGTCGTTCCGCTCGCCGTGACCATCGACGGCGAGACACTAGATGATGGCGTCCTGACGCAAGCGCAGTTCTTCGAGCGGATGCGAAGTGCACCGGACCTTCCCACGACGTCGCAGCCCAGCGTCGGCGTCTTGGTCGAAGCCTACGAGCAGGCTCTCAAGACGGCGGACTCTGTGATCTCGCTACACATCTCCTCGAAGCTCTCGGGCACGGTCGAAGCGGCGCGCATCGCCGCCGAGCAGTTCGCCGGCAAGGTCAGCGTGTTCGACTCACGCAATCTGTCATGGGGACTCGCATGGCAGGTCGTCGATGCGGTTGCGGCAGCCGGGGAGGGACTCGGCGTCCCTGAAGCGCTGGAGCGCCTCGAGAGAGCGCGCGAGCAGGTAAAGCTCTTGGTCGGAGTCGACTCGCTTGAGAACCTGCGGCGTGGTGGTCGCATCGGCGCCGTGTCATCACTTCTGGGTTCGATGCTGAACCTGAAAGTCACGCTCACGGTCGACGAGAACGGCGCGTTCGCGCCCTTGGGTCGCAGTCGAGGCGAGAAGGCCGCTCTCGAATACACGATGGACTGGATCGCAACACAGATGGGCACTGCCACTTCTGGCAGGTTCGCCGTCGGGCATGCCCTTTCCGAGGAACGCGCGCACAGAATCGCCGCGAGCATCCGTGAGCGCTGGGATGCGACCGAGATGGTGATCTACGAAGCCGGCTCGGTCGTGGCCGCGCACACCGGCACCGTGTGGGGCGTTGCTGTTTGGCCGGCGATCTAGCCCGGTCGAACCTGGATCGCGCGCACCGGTTGGCCCCCTACGCTCGTGGCTCGGCGACCTCGGCCGCAAGGCCGACCGCGGAGGGCTCCTCGCTCAGGCGAATCTTGCGAAGCAGCATCCACGACATGATGGCGCCCAACCCATAGAGTGCTGCGGTGATGAAGTACCCGGTCGTGTAGGAACCGGCCGCGAGGCGACCGCCGATGGCGCTTCCGCCAAGCCACGCCAGGCTCCAGGCGACGCTCATCCACCCGACGACCAGCGGCTTGTCACGACTCGGCACTCCCTCGACCGCCAACTGGTTGTAGACCGGCCACGACATATTCATGAGTGCGCCGCGGGCCCACATCGAGACAGCCACAGCGGGCAAAGCTCCTGCGAGCGGAATCACCAGCAAGAACGGCAGTGATGCCAACTCGGTGATGACGATGGTCCCCACGAGCCCGAAGCGCCGTGCCAGGAGCGGCGTGGACAGTGTGGCGGCAGCCATGAACAGACTCGACGCGCCTTGGATGAGGCCGATCTGCGCGACACTCGCGCCCAGATGCACCTTCAGAAAGAGAGGGACGAACGGGATCACGAGTCCGGCTCCCAGCGAGATCATCGCCTCAGGAACGACCAGCCTGGCCAATCGACCCCATGAACGAAAGCCGGAAACGGCGCTCACGTACACTCTCCAGGGATTCTGACGCGCCCGAGGCGCCTGGGTCACGCCCAGAACCGGCATTGATGAGGCCAGCAGAAGCACTCCGGCCAAAGTGATCGTCCAGCGCAACGCATCGTGCTCGGGCATAACGAGCGACAGCGCGGTGGGCATGAGTCCGCCGAGCAGCGCGCCCAAGAATCCGGCCATGATCCTCAGGACGAAATCGACGGTGAAAAGCATCGTGCGTCCCTGACCATTTGGTCCATTCTCTGACAAGAATGCCACCCCGACCGAGCGCATGATCCCGTCGCCGACACCATAGGCGAGGCCCAGCGCCACGATTGCCGAGGGAGCGCCACCCAGAGTCTGGCCCAGCCTGGACGCCCCGAACGCGAGCCCGGCGATCACAAGCATCCAGCGGTAGCCGACGACCTCCACCAGCGGTGGCAGCAGCAGGCAGACGACGGCTGCGGCCAAAGCGAGCGCGCCTTCGACGTCGCCCACGACAGCCGTGGTCATCCCCGCGCCAACCACGTACAGCGCGAACACTGTGCCGAGGAGCCCGGCTGCCACGTTTTGGAGCACGACCGCCACAAGGTAGCGTCGCGCGTTGGGATTCGCATCGCGAAGCGTGCGCACATAGGCGCCCACGCCCCTGCGGGCCAATCCCTTCGCACGCTGTATCACGACTACCTCCACCGATCCGGATCAAAGACAACCGCTCCACTCTACGACTGCATAGAACCCGACTCAAGCTGTATCGAGCTCGAATTCCGCTGAGTCCGCATGGCAGCGCGCGGCAGAATCGCCCGATTGATACACTTGTCGACATGTCTTTTCGACGAACAATGAATCTGCTCCTCGGCGCCGCAGCCACAGCGTGTCTTCTGTGGCTTGTTGTAGCGCCCGCGATGGCCGCACCCTCCCCCGAACAAACGGCTGCGGACCGGGTCGCCGTCGCGCGCGCCGTGGAGCAGTACGCGGCCGTTCAGGCGCAGTCCGCGCGTATCGACGCCTCGGTGGTCAAGACGTCCGCTCAACTCGACCTGGCGCTCGCCCAAGAGACCGAGGCCCGCGACCGTCTCCGCTCGCGCTTGCTCGCGATATACCGCTCGGATGACACGAGCTACATCTCCATGCTCTTGGGCGCATCCACGCTTCAGGATTTCGTATCGCGCTGGGACCTGCTCACGCGGATTGCAGCCCAGGATGCCAAGGATCTCGCTGCCGCGAAAGCGGCGCGCATCAAGGCCCACGACGCAGCCGAACGTTTGCTCGAACTGCAGGCCGAAGACGTGCAATCGCTGGAGGCCGTGGCCGACGAGGTTGCGCGCGCAAAGAAGAAGCTCGCCGCAAGCCAGGCGGCGCTCGCGGCCTATGAGTCGCAAACGACGGTCGCCCCAAAGCCCGCCTTAGCGCCTCGAACCGATTCGACCCAGAAGCTGACGGGCTCCGGAGCCTGGCAAACGGCTGTCGCCTCCCACTACGGTCGCAACTTCACTGGGCGCGGAGCCAGCGGAGAGACAATCGGGCCGTATTCCATGATCGTGGCGCACAAGACGCTGCCGTTCGGAACCCTCATCGAGTTCGAGTACCGAGGCAAACGAGCCGTGGCCAAGGTCGCCGACCGCGGCCCTTACACTGCGGGCCGCGAGTTCGATCTGGGTCCGGGAGTGGTCCGCGTACTGGGATTCAGCGGCGTGCACGAGGTGCGATACCGAATCATCGGGCGGTAGTAGAAGCGACGGCGGTCAGGCCGTGTTCTGGCGTCCTTGAGCCTGCAGCTTGGCCCATGCATCCTTGAGCGTGAGTGTGCGGTTGAACACCAGTGCGTCGGACGTCGAGTCCGGGTCGACACAGAAGTAGCCGAGTCGCTCGAACTGGATCGTCTCACCGATCGGTAACCGAGCGAGCGAAGGCTCGACCCAGCAGTTGCCGAGAATGGTTTCCGAATCGGGGTTGAGGTCGTCGAACATATCGCGGCCACCCGAGCCCGGGAATGGACTTGCGAAGAGGTGGTCGTAGAGCCTGACTTCAGCGGGCACCGCGTGTGCGGCCGAAACCCAGTGCAGTGTCGCCTTGACCTTGCGACCGTCGGGCGAACTGCCACCGCGAGACTCGGGATCGTAGGTGCACCGCAGCTCGACGATGTTGCCCTCCTCGTCCTTCACAACCTCGTTACAGGTGATGAAGTACGCCGAGCGCAAGCGAACCTCGCGGCCGGGGGACAGGCGGAAGAACTTCTTGGGGGGAGTCTCCATGAAGTCATCGCGTTCGATCCAAAGCTCGCGCGAGAAGGGTACCTGCCGGGTTCCGGCAGACGGGTCCTCCGGGTTGTTCGTGACTTCCATATCCTCCGAGGAGCCCTCGGGGTAGTTATCGATGACGACTTTGAGGGGGTCAAGAACGGCGAAGCGGCGAAGCGCTGTTCTGTTCAAGACGCTGCGCACGGCGTGCTCGAGCATTTCGACCTCGACCACGCTGTCAGCACGGGCGACACCGATCATCCCCGCGAAATCGCGCATCCCCTCGGCAGGGAAACCACGCCTGCGGATACCGGAGAGAGTCGGCATGCGCGGGTCGTCCCATCCGCGAACGTACGCCTCTTTGACGAGGCGGAGAAGCACGCGCTTGGAAAGCACAGTGTGCGTGAGATTGAGGCGCGCGAACTCGTACTGGTGGGGCTGTGAGGGCACCGGGAGGTTCGCGATGAACCATTCGTAGAGCGGCCGGTGATCCTGGAACTCAAGAGTGCAGACGGAGTGCGTGACGCCTTCGATCGCATCGGACTGCCCGTGGGCGAAGTCGTACGACGGGTAGATGCACCACGCATCACCGGTGCGTGGGTGTGTCGAATGCAAGATCCGGTACACGACCGGGTCACGGAAGTTGATGTTGCCCGAGGCCATGTCGATCTTGGCGCGCAGCACGCGCGAGCCGTTCTCGAACTCACCTGCGCGCATGCGCTCGAACAGGTCGAGGTTCTCCTCGGCGGAGCGCTCGCGCCAGGGGCTTTCCCGGCCGGGCTCGGTGAGGGTGCCGCGGTACTCGCGAATCTCGTCTGCGGCGAGGTCATCGACGTACGCCTTGCCCTCGCGGATGAGGTGAAGCGCCCATTCGTAGAGCTGCTCGAAGTAGTCCGAGGCGAAGTAGAGGTGCTCGCCCCAGTCGAACCCGAGCCAGCGCACGTCGGCCTCGATGGAGTCGATGTACTCCTGCTCCTCTTTGACCGGGTTCGTATCGTCGAAACGTAGGTGACATCGCCCGCCGAACTCGTTGGCGACGCCGAAATTCAGGCAGATCGACTTCGCGTGACCGATGTGGAGGTAGCCGTTGGGCTCCGGAGGGAACCTCGTGACGACGCTGTCGATACGCCCCTCGCGAAGGTCGGCTGCCACGATATCGCGAACGAAATCGCTGCGCTCAGATGATGATGCTGTGTCGTTATCCATGTGGGCGAAGATAGCACAGAAGCGGCTGCGGCTGCCTCCCTTAGTGGGGCAGGCAGAGCGTCCCGAGCGGCGTCCAGTCCGCTTCTTGGTAGCGCGAGCGGAAGGCGAGTGCCTTACCAGCTTCTTGAAGGGCGCTCCGCCGCCTACGCCTGGTTCCGCGCGCTACCGGCTCAGTTCGCCGGCCAGATCATGCTGCATCATCTCGGCCACCGCCGCGGCCTCGAGCCCTTGTCCGAGCAACACCGCGAGTTTCGTGAGTGCGGCCTCCGACGTCATATCGAAGCCCGGCACGGCACCTGCCCTCATCAGCGCCGAACCGGCCTCATAGGCACCCGGTCGCACCGAGCCCCGAACGCACTGCGTAACGACGACAACGACGATGTCCTGTGCGACGGCGGCTTCAATCGCAGCGAGGAACTCACGGTCATTCGAGGGTCCGTTGCCCGTCCCGTAGGCCTCAAGGACCAATCCCTGTAGCGGCGGTCTACATACGTTGCCGAGGATCGATGCCGAGAACCCGGGGAACAACTGCACTGCAGCGACTCCCCCGAGGTGTCCTTGAATCAGTCCCGGAGCATCTTGCGGTTGGCGTATGACTGACGCATTTACGTCGATATCGACCGCGATTCGCGCTAGCGCCGGATACCTCGGCGACTCGAAAGCATCGAGCCCTGAGGCGTCGATCTTGGTCGCCCGGTTACCCCTCAGAAGCACCTCGCCAAATAGCAGGCTCACCTCTGGGACATCACATCGCGCAGCCACCTGCAGCGCCCCGACCAGGTTCTGACGCCCGTCGCTGCGCACCCGAGTGATTGGAATCTGTGAGCCGGTCACCACCACGGGCCGGCCGAACTCCGGAAGCAGGAACGAGAGTGCCGAGGAGGTGTAGGCCATCGTGTCAGTCCCATGAAGCACCACGAAACCGGCATATTCCGCTCGATGGGCGTAAAGGATCCCAGCAATCTCGCACCACGTGTCGGGAGTCGCATTCGCCGAGTCGATCAGTGGATCGATTTCCATGAACTCGATTGGCGGCAGCTCGCCTCGCGAGCCCGCAACTATCGAATCGATCAGCGGAGCCAAAGCGCCAGCCACGGGAGCGCACCCGGATGGCGTATCCACCATCCCGATCGTGCCCCCTGTGTGCAGCACGAGCACCTTGTCACTCATCACACGGCTCCTTCGCGACTCATCGGCATCGCCGACTCCATCCTAAGGGCCAGTGTGCCATATCCTCCCACCTATGTGGTCTGGGGGAACAATCCGTGGCCGAGAGTCGACATGAAGGGCCCGCCGGGGGTGCCGAGCGGGCCCTTCATAATCAACGCATCGGGCACAGGGACGCGGTGCTCACATGTCCCCTTGCGGCTCCTCCCGCATGGGCTTGAGCGCCGGCTGTCCGGGCTGCTCGGGGC
>JAHIQC010000315.1 GCA_018902765.1 Actinomycetota bacterium
CGTGTTGATCGGGTGGCAGATATCGCGGAAATCCCCATTGGGCAACTTGCGCGAGGGCATCGCCACAAACAGGCCCTTGTCACCGTTCACGACCCGCAGGTCGTGGATCACAAACACGTCGTCGATCACAATGCTTGCTATGGCGCACACCTTGTTCATCGAAACGGGGCGCAGAGTGACCTTTGTGATATCCATGTATCCCCCTCGTTGCGACACGAGCGGCTCCCCCGCCACTCGAGCCTGGTGAGCCCTCGACCATCTATTCGTCGAACACTTGCTAGTTCCTACCCGATGAAGCCGCCTGCAGAACACGTTCTGCGACCACAACGTCGGCCGGCTTGTCGACATCCGCGCCAATGGAGGCGAATGGCGTGTAGATGGCGGCGCTGGGACCACCAAGCAGCTCGGCGAGTTTTGCCTCGACTTCTTGCACTTCGAGCCTGCCTAGTGCGAGTTTGAGGACGAAGCGAAAACCGATCACCCGCGCCATCTTGATGGCCGACTTCCGAGTGTCGAACAGCTTCTGACCGATGGATTTGTTCTGTGCGACAAGGTACGGGTTCACGAGCATCATGTTCCCGCCCGTGACCTCAGCGTCGATGAGCTTCACGAAGGTCCTTACGCTGCCAGGGAATTGCTCCAGCATGTCGGACTTGCGAATGAGAGGGTAGGTGAACTCGGCACCGGTAGCTATGGAGCGCAGCACGAAATCGTCGACAGCTTCGGGCGTGAGTGCGGGAATGTCCCCCGTGACGACCAGCGTCGGGCGATCGTTGCGAAATGCGCCGACACCCGCGAGTACGTTCTCAAGGAAGTCGCCGTCTGCAACCACAAGCTTGTCGACCGAATCGACCCATGCGCCCAGATCCTCGGCGGACGGAACAACAACGGCGATCTCGGCCACGTTCTCGGAAGCACGAAGTGCATCGACCACCCACGCGACCATCGGCCGCCCGGCGATCGGCAAAAGGCCCTTGAACCGGCTTTGTGGATCGATCACCGCTCCGTCCCCGCCGGCTAGCACCACCGCGTCGACCGTCACGAAACCTCCCTCGCCGTTTGAACCTCAACGCGCGCGCTTTGCATACGGGTAACCATACCCCACCAGCCCCGCTCACGCGCGGATGTCGTCACCTCTCGCGCGGCCGCATCGCTTTCGCAAAGTGCGAAGACCGCCGAGCCGCTGCCACACATCGCAGCGCCCTGCACGCCCGGCGCAGCCTGGCACAATGCTAGCGCGTCAGCGACGACCGGAGCCAGCCTGAGCGCTGCATCCGTCATGTTGTTGTAGAGTGCGGCGCCCAGCATCTCCGCCGAACCCCGCTCCAGCGCTTCGATGACAGCTGCCGGACCGGGCGCAGTGGGCTGAGCAAGGCCGTCAAACGCCCTATACGCCTCGGCGGTCGAAATGGCGACCGGTGGCCGTATCAGAGCCACGGGAAGCGCCAGCGCGGGCACTGAACGCACCAGACGGTCACCGCGACCGTCGTAGAGTGCGCCACCGCCGTCCAAGAAGAAGGGTACGTCTGCTCCGAGAGCTGCCGCGACCGAGTACATGGTGGCCTCGTGACCCTCAAGATCCCACAAATGCGCCATGCCGAGGAGAACCGCCGCCGCGTCGGAGCTTCCGCCGCCGAGGCCAGCCCCGTGCGGTACGCGCTTCGTGAGCCTGATGGCGACATCGGCCTTGCGCCCCAGTGCCACAGCGAAAGCCTGCGCGGCACGGTATGCGAGGTTCTCGTGCGTGGGTATGCCGAGGTCGATATCGCTTGCAAGCGAAAGGGAGTCGGCGGGACGCATGACGATCTCATCGCCGAATTCGAGCGCATGGAGGATCGTGGTCACATCGTGGTACCGATCCGGGCGCGTGGCGCCGACGGCGAGGTACAGATTGATCTTGGCAGGTGCTGTGATACGGATCGGGCCGAGCGCCATCGCGCTTTCCTCCCCAAGAAATCGGCGCGAGGTAAGTGATACCCCGCGCCGACCGGTTCCAATGTCTAACTGCCTAGTTGAGCCAGGGCAGAACGTTCTCTCCGCTTTCACAGTGCGTCAGTTCGACCGTGCCGGTCAAAACATCCACGTAGCTGTAAGAAACCCTGGCAGTCCGCTCGCGCTTCTCCTCGACCTTCACCACGAACAATGAGGGGTGAGTCTGCTCGAGGACACCCTCACGCTCCACGATCTTGGAACGGCCCATGTTCGCCTTCAGACGCATCCTCGTACCCATGAGCGCTGCAAGGTCTTCACGAATCCGTCCAACGATCTGAGCCTGCTGGGCAACATCCATACACATCCTCCTTAGACGCAAGAGGAGAGTATAGCTCATGAGCAGGCAAAACTCAAGGTAGAAGGCCCTGTTGATGCAGCTCGGCGCCCAAAATCAGAAACTCCTCGACAGACAGGGTCTCTGCCCTGCGGGAGCCGTCGATCCCGGCCGCGGCGAGCGCTGGGCTCAGTTCATCGTCCGAGAGCGCAAGACTCGAACGCAGGGAGTTGCGTAGCGTCTTTCGGCGCTGCGCGAACGCCGCGTTCGCGGTTTGTGAGGCCGCGGTGATGGTCTCTGGAGCCTCGCTTCGCTCCACCCGCTCAAGGCGCACAACCGAGCTGTCCACCCGAGGGGGCGGCATGAAGCAGGAGCGCGGGACCGCGAAACGTCCCGCTGGTCGAGTGAGCAGCTGCAGCTTGACGCTGTACGAGCCGTAGTCCTTGGTGCTCGGGACCGCAGTCATGCGTGAAGCGACCTCCGCTTGCACCATGATCGTCGCGGACTTGAGCGACGAGAGCTCCTGGAAGTAACGTAGCACCACCGTTGCTGCGACTCCGTAGGGAAGATTCGCAACGAGTGTTGTGGGCGGTCCGCCGGGGCCCGTGAGAGTTTCCATGTCCACACTCACGGCATCGGCCTGTATGACGCTCAGATTCCCGCATTCCTCGGCAATCGAGGTAAGTTGCGGCCCCAGCCGCTCGTCGCGCTCCACGGCCACTACATGGGCTGCTACGCCACACAGGGCAACGGTGAGGGTGCCTATCCCCGGACCGATCTCGAGGACCGACGTGTTTGAGTCAAGATCGGCCAGCGACAAGATACGTCCGACGATGTTGTCGTCGACCAGGAAGTGCTGACCGAGCGACTTGCGCGTGGACAGCCGGCGAGATTCGAGCACAGAGAGTGTCGCCGAGGGGGAAGCAAGTCTCGAGTAGGCCATGGGTCGTGTCCGGCCTTAAGGCAGGATCGTGATCGTCACGGTGCGGCGGCCCCACTTGATGGCCTCGGCGCCGGTATCGAAACACACGTCGATCTTGTTGCCCTTGATCGCCCCACCGGTATCTGCGGCGATCGCATAGCCGTAGCCCGGGACGTACACCTTGGTGCCCAGGGGGATCACGCGAGGATCCACCGCGATGATGCCGAAGCCTGCGTGCGCTCCGGTCGCGGTGCGGAAGTCCACGCCGTCGGCTCCGGGTGCATAGGCGGTGGTCATGACGGTGATCTGACGGCCGCCCTTGGGTGCTGCGGCGATCATGCGGCTGCGCGTCGGCTGTTTGGCGGAGCGCTTGGTACCTACCGAGACGACCTCGTCGATGGGAGCCGTGAGCACACGCTCGGCCTTGAGGGTCTTGGAGCCGGCGATCCCGTCCATGACGAGGACCTGGAATACCCGCACGCTCTTGCCCGCGACACCCGCGGTCGCCACGACACGCTTGCCGTACTCGAGATTCGAATCGTCTTGGCTCACGACCCGGAATGGCACTTCGAAGTTCTCCTCGACGATGCGGACGTACACATCGCGAGCGGTGATCGTCATGCCGGATACAAGCGGTTCAGTGAGCGCCGGCTGCACCGAAAGGCCAGCTCCGGGATCGGCTCCGACTGCGATGAGTGCGTCAGCGACGGTACTGCCCACCACGGGAAGCTCGATGGTCTCGCCACCCAAGATGAGCGTGACGCTGACCGCATGTCGGACCACGACGCTCATACCATCCACGACCTCGACGCCAAGCGCCGGGGAGACCAGATCGCCCTTATTGATTTCGATGTCGGCCTGCGCGAGCAGTCCTTGGACATCGTCAGCTTGAGTCTTCAGGAAGAGAGATTCTCCGTCGACTACGACGGTGACCCCCTTCTGTGCCCACACGAATCCGGTGATGGTGAGTACTACGATGAGTGCTGGGATGAGAACTGCGATTATGTGCTGCGTCCGAAGGAATCGTGCCGGGCGAACCGGCTTGTTCCTCAACAGAACCCCTCAATGATCGGCTACAGTTCGGTAACAGAACGAGCCCGAATTATACCCACACCGCGGAAGCGCCCACAAACGCGCAGGTCGCCACGGTCTGGACTTTGGAGTCGCGCGAAAACTGGGCAGTCGAACCCCTTTCGGGGCCCGCTGTCAAGCCAGCGCGGCGATCCTGCGACCCAGTTCCTCGGCATCCATAAGGGCACCTTGGTGGCCAGATATCTCTCCGGGAAGATCGGGGCCTTCGATGTCGAGAAGGGCGCCGAGCTCGGTCTCAAGGACAGCGAACACACTGCGGGTGGTGGTCACCGCACACTCAGAGCCGTACGGGTCACCCCCGCCTCGCACGATCATAAGTGCGCCGGGTCGGCGCGGCTCTCGTGGTGGCACCTTGAGGATGTAGCGGCGGGCCCAATACGGCTGACAGCGGTCGTAGAAGGCCTTCAGAGTGGCCGGAACGCCGGCGAAGTACACAGGGCTCGCGATCACGATCGCGTCGGCCGCATCGATTCGAGGATAGATGTCGTGCATGTCGTCGTTGACGACGCACTGGCCCATCGAAGAGCACTGTCCGCAGCCGCTACACGGATGGACATGGAACTCGGCCAGTGCGAGCCTGTCTGCGACCCCACCCGCGCCCTCGATCCCGCCGATGCATGCATCGAGCATGGCGGTGCTGTTGCCGGTACGGCGGGGGCTCCCCGCCACGCACAGCACGCGAATCGGGGTATCGAGTTCAGGAGTCATCGGGCAGCAAAGATCCTGAGCGGTCGTCGCGAAAGATGCGGCGGGCGTTCTCGAGGGTCGCAGTGGCCAATTCCGCAGTCCGGATCTGGCGTACCTCGGCGATCTTGGCAGCCGTCAGCACGGACCATGCAGGCTCGTTGGGCATGCCGCGATAGGGTTCAGGCGCCATGAACGGGCAGTCGGTCTCAACGAGGATGCGGTCGATGGGCACGGCTGCGGCCGCCGCACGGATAGCATCGGCGTTCTTGAATGTGACGGGACCCGCGAACG